>JAJDBZ010000572.1 GCA_029261095.1 Candidatus Omnitrophota bacterium
TGTTTCTTTCCGTACTTCGAGAAGTGAAGGGATCTCGTTGAAAGTGTTTTCCGAAATAAGAACCTGACCGCCCACTGAATAGGATTCGATTCGAGAAGCCAGATTGACCGGCATTCCAATGACCCCATACTTCGCTCTCTCAAGCGAACCAATATTGCCGACGACCACCTCTCCCGTGTTGATTCCAATACCCATGTCCACCACCGGGAGATTCTTTTCTTTCAGTTGACCATTGACTGAGGTCATCGCTTCCTGCATGGCCAACGCACAGGCGACCGCGCGCTCCGTATCGTCCTCACGTTGATGAGGTGCTCCGAAGATGACAAGGATCGCGTCTCCAATAAACTCGTCGATGGTCCCTTTGAATTCATCAATCACCCCCACCATGGTGCCGAGGTAAATGTTGAGAATCTGAACAATCTGCTCAGGTGGGATTCGTTCCGACATCGAGGTGAATCCGCGCAGATCGGACATCAGAATGGAAACTTTCTTCCGTTGTCCTTCGAGAGCGAGCGCTTCAGGTTGTGAAAGGAGTTCTTCCACCACTTCATCGGGGACATACCGCCCGAAAGTCTCACGGATGAGTAAGTTCCTGAGTTCAAGCCCCTCGATGAGATCATTGATTTTCTCCTGCGACTTCTTCAATGAAATCTGAGTCCTAGATCTCGCTAGCACGACAGCCTTGTCGAACGGTTTGGTAACATAGTCATTGGCTCCTAGATCAAAGGCGCGGACTACATCCTCCGAGTTGTCGAGGGCTGTCGCCATGATCACAGGAAGTTCGGTGGGGCCGAACCGTTGTCGCAGCGACTCAAGGACATCGAAACCACTGATGCCGGGAAGACCGATATCAAGCAGGACCAGATCGACGCGGATCTTTGTAAGGAGTTCCAGACCACCTTCCCCAGAATCCGCAGTCGTAACCTCACAACCGATTTTGGAAAGAAGGCGGGTCAGAAGGGCTTGATTTTCGGGATTGTCTTCTACGACCAGAACTTGGGAGGGTTCGATTTCTTCCGCTTCGACCTCCTCGTAGGCTCTGACTTCTTCATTTCGGGTTCCATCCGGCGCTCCATATTCCTCGGTTATTAGAAGAGGCAAATTCTTTTTCGTGAAACCATCGGACACCCATTTGAGAAGTGCTCTTCCGGAAGTCCGTATCCGGATCAAATCCGGCGCATAGGGGTTTTCATCGAGTTCCTCCGCCTCCTCGATCAAGAGCTCGCTATATCCGATAATTGGATTGAGTGGATTGGTTAAATCGTGTCGAATCCGTCTGAGGTTATCGGAGGTCGGATTCTCGGCGATTTCTTTAAGGGATTGAACAAGAATGTTACGAAAGGTCTGTGCCTCTTTCTGAATCTTGAGCAGATCTTCCAACAGGGATTCTTCGGAACGTGAATGGGCCAATGAGAGAAGGTTCTGGCAGTTACCCTGAATGCCTCTCAATGAGACTTCAATCTCATGGGGGAAAGTTGGCTTTTCATGATTCATGTATCTGTGGGTCCTTCCCCCTTCCTCCTCTCCGATAACGATATCCCCACTTAGTCTTGCTTCCGCTTCTCAAGAAGGGACTGAATCTTAGCCAGCAATCTGGGGAGCTCCACTGGTTTTGAATCATAATCGTCACACCCTGCCTCCAAGGCTTTCTCGCGGTCGCCAGCCATGGCATGGGCCGTTAGGGCAATAATCGGAATGGATGTGGTTGTTTCATTTTTTTTAATCAACCGCGTTGCTTCTTCTCCATTGATTCCGGGTAACGATATATCCATCAGGATTAAGTCCGGATGTTCTGAAACCGCCATCTCCACGCCGGATTCTCCATCCACTGCGATCACGACATCGAAGCCCCTTTTTGAGAGGCGTCGCGAGAGCATATCCCGATTCATTTCATTGTCTTCAACCAACAGAATTTTTGTCACTCTGGTCCTCTTCCTTGACTGGGGCCTTCGGTTCCGTTCGTTTGACTCGCTCGGAAATCTCCGCTAGGAGATAATCGGGGTTAAAGGATTCTTTTTCAAGGATCTTTTCAACATACCCATTCAGACGCTTCCGATCGGCTTCGGTCAGATCGAGTGCTGTCATGATGATAACCGGAATTTTTCTCCATTCCGGAGTCCGCTGTATCTGCTCGACAACCTCGAATCCATCCATTTCCGGCATCAGGATGTCAAGTAGAACCAGTGCGGGCGTGGCGCCTCTCATTCGAGCGATCGCCTCTTTTCCATCAACCGCAACCAAGGTTCCATATCCCTCTTCTTCCAAAACCCTCGATAGAATCTCACGAATGTCTGGGTCATCATCCACAATCAACACCGGCCCCTCAGGTTGATCGTGAATGTGTTTTTGGACCAACTGGATGATCGAATCTCGACTCACAGGTTTACGGAGGAAATCGGATGCGCCCAAAGTAAATCCTTTCTGTTGATCGTCAAGGAATGTCAGCATGATAACGGGAATTTCGGTCAATTCAGGATCCTCTTTGAGAGCCCCAAGCACAGTCCATCCATCCATCTCCGGCATGAGCACATCAAGTGTGATGACATCAGGTTTCTGTTTCCGCGCCAAATCCAGACCCTCTCTTCCCGTCGAGGCGGATTGAACCGCGAACCCCTCTTTCTCCAGGTATCGGCACATCAGGTCTGTCACGGCGGGGTCATCATCGATCACTAATACCTTCTTCCCTTGCAAGTTTGCATTGCCCGTTTCACCTACCCTGTTAGCCGGCCGCTGTATCTGTGTGGTCGAAGACGTTCCCTGACGTGGGAGAATGACCCGAAATGCGGAACCGCTTCCGGCTTGGCTTTCCACCTCGATCGTTCCGCCCATCATCTCGCAAAACCTCCTGCAAATGGCAAGACCCAGTCCGGTCCCCTCATATTTGCTTCCAATCGAAGCTTCCGCTTGGGCAAAGGGTTGGAACAGTTTGGATAACTGTTCGGGTGTCATACCAATCCCAGTGTCGGATACCACAAACTCCACACAATCGTTGTCACTCCGAACCCGACCTTCGAATCGGATCGTTCCTTGCTCGGTGAATTTGCTTGCATTGCTCAGGAGGTTGAAGAGCGTTTGCCGAATTTTCTTGGTGTCACCTCTCATCGAGGTCAGTTGGTTGTCAATCGACACTTCTAGGCGGTTCTTGTTTTTTTCAATGAGTGGTCGAACGGTTCCCAAGACTTCTTCGATAAGGGGACCCGGTTCGAAGTCCTCAAGGTAGATTTCCATCTTACCCGCTTCGATTTTCGAGATGTCGAGTATGTCGTTGATCAACCCCAAAAGGTGGCGTCCGGCTGTTTGAATCTTTTTGAGATCGGGAACGAAGTCTTCTTGTCCCGAATCTGTTGCTTCCTCTTCGAGCATTTCGCTATATCCGATAATCGCGTTCATC
>JAJDBZ010000573.1 GCA_029261095.1 Candidatus Omnitrophota bacterium
GAGCGCGGGATCGGAAGTGCTGAGCAAATGGAAGGAATTGGGGGTCAATCGAATCAGCCTCGGGGTCCAATCCTTTCAGAAAAAGCACCTCCAAAACCTTGACCGCCAACATGATCCGGACGAGGCCCGTGATGCGATTCGGAAAATCAAAGAAGCGAATTTTGAGAATTGGTCGCTCGACCTGATTTATGGCTTACCCGGCCAGACTCTTGAGGAGTGGCAGCAGGATCTGGAGATTTCCCTATCACTGGATCCTCCACACCTCTCCTTTTACAACCTCATCCTGCATCCGGGTCACCCAGTCACCGCAAAAGCGAACGAGGCAGCGACTCCTGATTCAGAAGAAATTCAGAGTGAGATGTTTCTATACGCCTGTGAAAAATTAGAACGGAGTGGGCTCCAGGTATACGAATTGAGTAATGCCTCGATTCTGAGTCGTGAGTCCCGCCATAATTTGCTCTATTGGCAAGGTGGCGAGTGGATCGGTATGGGGATGTCGGGCAGTTCTTATTTCAAGGGCCATTACTTCCACAACCCAAGAATCTGGCAGGTTTACATGAACACTTGGGATCATGTTCCGGGCGAGTTCCCGCTCAACAGGAAAAAAGCAGGTCGACAAGCCCGTCTTTTGGATGTAGTCATGCTCCGGCTTAGGACTCAACAAGGCCTCTCTTTCTCCGACCTAGAGGTGTTCTTTAAACATGGACCCACAGAGTCCTTTACCCTCCTGCTCCATGATTTGCGAAATCATGGTTATACTCGTCCCTATGACGATCGAGTTTCTTTGACTCCGAAAGGCTGGTTGGTCCATTCAGAAGTGACGACACGAATTCTGGAATGCCTTTTGAAAGAAGATTCACTTAGACCCGATCTTCCTGATTACGTTTCGGATCCCGGTTCGCAAAAAAGATCGATGAAGACACTCAAATGAATGCTGAGAAGCCGCTCCTTTCCATTATCATCCCCATCTACAACGAGGAACCCCAGCTCGAGGAGGTTCTCGAGCGTGTGTACAAGATCGATTACTCCCCGAAGGAACTCATACTCATCGACGATTTCTCGCACGATGGAACCAGGGACATTCTGGAACGCTTCAAGTATCGCCCCGATACACGAGTCGTCTTTCACGAGGCGAACCGAGGGAAGGGATATGCCATTCGAACAGGACTTAAATCGGCAACCGGGGATATCGTTATTATCCAGGATGCCGACCTCGAGTATGACCCCGAAGATATTCCGCAAGTGGTGGAACCGATCCTGTCAGGTCAAACCGAGGTCTGTTACGGGTCTCGGTTTATTGGCGGTCTCGAAAGGATGGCGATTCCAAACCGTGTCGCCAATTGGATTCTGGCGCAATCCGCTTCCTGGTTGTTCTGGGTTAAAATCTCCGATGAAGCAACGGCTTACAAAGCATTCCGTCATGAGATTCTAAAGAGCATCGAACTCGATTGCGAAGGATTTGAATTCTGTCCGGAGGTCACCGCCAAAGTCCTCCGATTGGGATATGGAATCAAAGAAGTTTCCGTCCGTTTTCGAGCGAGGACTGTCTGGGAGGGGAAAAAGATTGGTTGGCCCGATTTCGGTGTCGCGGTCAAGACCCTGCTGAAATATCGCTTTGTCAGCGTGGATTCTTTTACCCGGAAGTAGCCCTAATCAAACCCTAAAATTCCGGTTCCGCTTCGGCCCACCTATCCACCAGTGGGCTTGTCTGGCTTGATCCTGAGAGGGTTCCTCTATCCTCCTGTCGCGGGGAGATCTACACTTACAACGGGGGAAAAAGAGATCGATATTCGTAACACCACAACTTCAGTTCCAGTCAAGTTTACATGGGCATCAATCATTCTTTGGACCGTTCAGAGATTCCCACTATCGGTCCTCCGCAAGATCGGACGATGGTCAGGGCTTATTACCTACCACTTGTCCCATTCAAGGAGGACTGTCGCGCTCGCTAACCTCGATCTGGCTTATGGGGACTCCCTGACCACAGAGGAAAAAATTGCGATCGCAAAGTCGAGTTTCGTGAACCTGCTGACCACAGGTCTCGAGTTCTGTTATTCCCCAGCTATCAAATGTCCTATCGAAGAAATCGTCACTGTTGAAAACACCGAAGTCTTTGCCGAGGCCTATCAGAAAGGGAAGGGAATTATCGTTCTCGTTCCCCACATGGGGAATTGGGAGGTCAGCGGTCGATGGTATGGAGAGAATGGATATGTGCAACATGCCGTGGTTCGTCAACAAAAACAAGAGTGGGTGAATCAAGTTGTTTCAGATGTACGAAAGTCCAATCTGATTATCGAGATTGATAAAAAAATCGCGCTCCGAAAGGTGCTTGCGGCGCTGAAGCGCGGCGAAATGGTTTCCATGTTGATCGACCAACATGCCCAAAAAGAAGCAGTTTCTGTCCAGTTTTTTGGGCAGCCAGCAATGACTCATGCCTCAGTCGCCCGACTCGCTCTACGCACCGGGTGTGAAGTCATCGTTTGTTCGGCGTTTCGATACCCGGACGGATCATTAGGTGGCGTCTTTTCGGAACCCATCGATACAATATCCACTGGGAACCGAGATCGGGATATTCTTGAGAATACTCAACGGTATGTTCAAGTCATGGAGGAGTATGTTCGAAAATACCCTCAAGACTGGATGTGGATGCATCGGAGATGGAAAACCCCTAAGAAACAGAAGGCTGTTCCACCCTTGGAAGGTGTCCCGCTTTCGACAGAGATCCGTCCATCCAGATGATAGTGGACTACCTCGAGTTCCGCATCATTGACGGGCGCCGATTGGAACGCTAAATACCCTAGAATCCTCGCAAAAGGAACACCATGAGCAGTGGGTCTTGTAATCACCCCCCGATGATCAACAATCCTTCCAGCAATGCCCCTTAGTCAATTAGCGCTTTCCTTTTCACATCTCGAATTCTACCGGATTGGTCGATGGTTCATTATGGCCGTCTTTATCGGGACAGTTGCGGCTACAGGTGCCATCGTTTTTGAGAAGGTTCAGAACTTAGTCGAATCCCATTTTCTAGAAGGAAAAGCAGGGTTTTATCCACCCCACCCGAAAATTGATTTGGAAGACCAAGGACCTCCCCCGGAGTCGCTTCACCCCACCAGCGGTTGGGGCCGGTCTTATTCATCCGCCTTTTTCTTGATTCTCGTTCCTACACTGGGTGGATTGGCCAGCGGTCTCCTGGTCTTTCTCTTTGCTCCAGAGGCCGAAGGTCACGGGACAGACGGCGTGATCCGAAGTTACCATCGACAAGGAGGCCATATCCGATGGCAGGTCCCGCTGGTCAAACTCTTTGCCAGTGCCATCACAATCGGCTCGGGGGGATCTGCCGGCCGTGAGGGCCCGATTGCGCAAATCGGGGCCGGTTTCGGTTCCCTTTTAGGTTCCTGGTTTAAGATTAGCCAACGTGAAAAACGCATCCTTGTCCTGGCGGGGGTCGCCGCCGGAGTTGGAGCTATGTTTAAAGCGCCTCTGGGTGGAGCGCTGTTCGCAGCGGAAGTCTTGTACCGTGAACCCGAGTTCGAGTTTGAAGCGTTGATCCCGGCTTTTATCTCTTCGATTCTCGCTTATTCATTGTACTGCCTTTTCGCGGGCACTGGGTTTACGACCATATTCTTGATACCGGATGGAATGAAGTTCGACGATCCGGGCGAGCTGATCTTCTATGGAATCATGGGAATCTTCCTCGCCCTTGGCGGGATTCTTTACATCAAAGCGTTTAGCTTTTTCCGGACAAAAGTTTTCACCGCGATTCCCATTCCCAAGTTCACCAAACCCATGCTGGGGGGATTACTCCTCGGACTGCTCGCACTCGTCTTTCCACAAATCCTCGGGGTCTCGTATGGTTACTTGGATGAACCCCTCAATGCACACGACCCCGCTACCAGAGGAGAAGCCCTCCGGATTGCGGGTCTCTTCCTTACCCTTGCCCTATTAAAGATTCTTGGCACCTGTCTCACCATCGGCTCTGGTGGCAGCGGGGGCGTTTTCGCACCGTCCCTGGTGATTGGAGGCTCGTTCGGTGCGGCTTTTGGAACGATGTTCGCGTATTATTGGCCCTCGATGGTGAGTTACCCAGGGGCGTATGTCTTGGTTGGAATGGGTGGGTTCTTTAGTGGAGTCGCCAAAGTTCCCATCACCTCTTTGATCATGGTTTGCGAGATGACCTCCGGATATGGATTAGTGGTCCCGCTGATGTTAGTCACCATGGTCACTTATGTTCTCACTCCCACACATTGCAGCATCTACGAAGAACAAGTCGCGCGTCGAATCGATTCTCCGGCTCACGCGGGCGAGTTCATGGTGGATGTTCTGGAGAATGTCAAAGTGAGTGAAGTTATGGAACCGCTTTCCGAGGTTCCGACAATCCTCGAGGATACACCCCTTGGGGAGGTGCTTAAGATGTCTACCGAGAACCCTCACCAGGCCTTCCCTGTCCTAAACAGCGACGAGGAGGTGACCGGCGTGGTCTCTCTCGATGACGTCAGAAGTTACTACTACGAGAGCGAATTGGGTAATCTCATTATCGCGGGCGATGTGATTCGTCCGATCGATCCAATCACTCCGCACGATGACCTCAACACGGGTCTCCAGAAGTTGGTCCAAGAGGCGTTCGAGGAGTACCCTGTGGTCGATGTCAAAAATCCGAAGAAATTAGTTGGGCTCATTTCGAGGCGTCATGTTTTGGATGCCTACCGGAACAAGTTCAACGAAATGAAATCGGATTCCGAATGAAAGCGCGGAAGATTCTCCAAGATTAAATCAAGCCTTTTTCTCTCAGCTTCAGTTCTGTTCGCTTACGGATCTTCCCCCACCACTCACGACGATTCTCCCAGAGGATTGGGTTTCCTTCACAATACTCTTTGAAGAAACGGATTTGGGTAAAAAGGGATGCGTTTGGATAAACGGAAAAAAGGAGACGTGAGAGATCGTTGATCCTTGACCTCTTGAAACGGAATGGATGTAGTTGGATGGCGTCAAGGTCCACGAACTGGGGGTCATGGTGCCCACCCCTATCGGGTTTCAGAAGAATATTTCGCCCCTTCAAATCTCCATGCGAAATCCGGAGATCGTGAAGACGACGAAAAATCTCCGCGACTTGGTTCCGTAGTGCGATCTCTTCCACAATGTCGAGACGGTCTTCCGAGTTGGGACTGCATTTCGAGTTCCAGAAATCGTCGAGACCCACTCCCCCCTCGGTCCATTCGGTAAGAATAAAACTTTCGAATAAGAGAGGACCCCGCCGCTTTTCAATCATGGCGACCACTTTTGGGGTGGGTATTCCCATGACTTCCAACCCATACCCGGCGCGCCACACTTTCATCGCCCGGGAGTGTCGGAAAAGGTTTTTGGTCTTTTCCCACCAATCGCATCGGTTGTAGCGTTTTAAGAAGAGAATCGGCTGTCCCTCTCCCGTTTCCGCCCGAACAACAGTCGTCGTTGGTGTGTGTTTCAGCACCCTGCAATCCTGTGATTCGATCCAACTGTTGGGGTTCCGCAACCGCTCGACTAATCCTTGAGTGTCATATTCAGCACGGAGCCAACCGTCATAATCTCCCGCTCGGATTCGGTGAAACCGTTTGCCATCAACTGTGCATTTCTTGATCCGGTCCCGGCTCCGGTGACGGAAGTGGGCGCGACCCATCATCTCAAGTGCTCTTCCCATTGACTGACGCGCTTCAAATTCAGAACGAAACGGAGGCTTCCAATCGGTAAGGACCGAGAGGTAACCTTTCAACGCGTGCTGCTTCTCACGGGGGCTCAGATTCCATCGCAATCCACCGTACAAGGTTGCCAGATTCCTCAAGCGACTATTCCATGTGAGTCTCTTTTTCAGTTTGACTTCGTGAAGGTCCATGATCCAGGCTCGAGGCTCTTCGTCTTGGGCCTCGAGCAAGATGTTTCCAGCATGAAGATCGTCGTGACGCGCGCCGATGGAATGCATGGCTGCAAGGGCTTCACCTACCGATCGAGCCATCCTCCATCTTTGAGGGATCCTCTTTTTCTGGTTGATAGCCACATCCAATGTACAAGACTCTTGAATGAATCGAGTCATGACGACGCTTCTGAGTTCGCCCATCGGCCCGATCCCTTCGGACCAAAGAATGGGGGTTGGGATTGGAACACCCGCGTTGTCGAATACTTTCAGCCGTGTCCATTCGCGCAGTGCTCGCGATCCCCTGAGGAGTCTGACCCAATGGTCCCTTGATTTCGGATAAAGATACTCCTTGATACAAACTGGCCCGATCGAACTCTCCCCCACCCACACCCGACGAGTGGAACCCGTTTTCAAGAGGTGATCGGGAGTGTCTTGGGTGAGAAGGGAAAGGATTTCATTCAGGTAAGAACCGGCTGATTTGGCGACTTCACCCTGCCACTCGTTGTGTTTGAAGGCAATAAACCCTGTTTGGGACATGTGAAGTGAGGTCGATTGTCGGGCTGTTTACTTACTGGGTTCCGGTTTCGAGTTTGTCCAAGATACGGTTGATCGTTTCGTCTGTCTCTTCATCGAGATTCCGCCCTGCACCTTGCTCGGCTTTATGGTATTCATCGGCGATGTTAATCGCTGCCAAAATGGCCAGTCGGGTAGTGGACATACGCGGCGACACTTTCGCGATCTCCTGAAGTTTATCATCGACATAGGCGGCCAGCATTCTGACATACTGAGAATCTTCTTCGGCGCGTAGGGTGTAGTTCCTACCCATTATGGTCACCGTGACATGCTGTTCCTTGGCCATCAGACTGTCTCCAGGTTTCGTATTCTCACTATTCGGTTTCGATCTTTCAACGGTTTTCCAAAAGTTTTCCCTCAATCTGATCGAGACGGTTTCTTACGCTGGTCAGACGGTCCTTGACCAGATTCCGTTCCCGAGTCAATCGCTGGTTAGCCGCTTCCGATTCTGCCAATTTCCGACGAGATTCTTCGAGATTTCTTGCGGTGTTGTCATTCTGTCCCGAGGATTTCGAATCGGATTGGGTCGCCTTATCTGACTCTCCTAGATCGGCTAGCAGTCCTTTCTTCTCTTCGAGCAGGGTATCGACTAGGGTTTCCAGTTGTTCCAGTTTTCGCTGTAGATTCAAGATGCCGTTCACCATTTCCGGTTCTCCGTTCACATCCCGCGCTGGGTTGCCCCGAGCTGGTCATTCAAACTTTTTAGAAGATCTTCGTGAACCCCTTTGATCTCCTTATCGGTCAGTGTTTTTTTCGTGGATCGGTAAGTCACACGAAAACCCAAACTTTGATTTCCTTTCCCTATTTGTTCACCAAGGTAACGGTCGAAAAGGCGGACCTCTTCCAGGTAGGGCGTATCGCTTCCGGCGATCAGACCCAGAAGTGTGTCGGCGCTTGTGTCACAGGGAACGGTCAGGGAGAGATCCCTTCGAATCGCCGGAAATGGCGACGGGGGATCGACTTGAATGGATTCAAATTCGATTTCTTCCGCGATGGCGTCAATATCGAATTCCACAACAATCGGATCGGAGGGGAGATCGAACTCGCCGGTGACATTGGGGTGAATCCTTCCCACAATTCCCAGAGTACGGCCATTCTTGCTTACCCACTGGGCCGACTGTCCCGGATGAAAAAACTCGCGGACTTCATGATCGAGGTCAAATCCATGAATTCCCAACTCTTTCAGGATCGCCTCGCCCGTCCCTTTGGCGTCGTAGAAATCATAGGGCCGGTCGGGAGAGGACCAATGTTTTTCAACCGAACCCAACCATGCAAGACCTATGACATCCCGTTCGCAATCCAATAGATTCTCAAAATCCTTCAGATAAACTCTACCTGTTTCAATGATTCTCAAATCGCGTTCCCCATGATTCACATTCCGCGACAGGTTCGATAAGAGATTGGCGATCAAGTTGGTTCGCAACATCGTGGTGTCGGCGGTAATCGGATTCTGGATCGCGACCCCATGCCGCAACGGATGATCATCGGAGAGACGTAATTTGTCCGAATGATCGGGAGAAGAAAAACTAAAGGATTTCGTTTCGGTCCATCCGCGATCGATGAGATAACTTCGAATCGCCCGCTCCAAACCAAATACACCATGAGTCTCCCCGACACCGGTGGCGAATCCGGGCGGGACCGATGGAATTGAATCGTAACCATATTGGCGGGCAATCTCTTCGATCAAATCGATTTCACGTTCCAGGTCCGGACGGTGTCCGGGGACAGTGACCGAGAGGGTTCCTTTGTCGGTCTCCTCGACCCCGCATCCCAGGCGTTCCAAGATCTCGATCTGGTTCCCTTTGGGGATGTGACAACCGATTCGTGAATCGACTCGTCCGGTTCTTAAGAGGAGTGTCCGTTGCTCGGGCAGATTGTCCTCGCTCTTCGCTTCGATGATCTCGCTCGTGACTTCTCCGCCAGCAAGCTGAAGAATCAATCCGACACACTGGTCGATGACTTTATCCAGATTAGTCGGGTCGACCCCTCGTTCGAATCGAAAGCTCGAATCGGTGGAAAGACTTGTGGAACTGGAGGCGCGTCTGACTCGCGATGGGTTGAAGTAAGCGCATTCAATCAGGAGATCGGTGGTCCCATCGGTTACTTCGGATCTCGCCCCGCCCATGACTCCCGCGAGCGCGACCACCTTTTCGGCATCCGCAATCACCAGGTGTTCGGTGTCGAGCGGGTAATTCTCTCCATTGAGTCCGTCGAAACTCTCACCCGCGTTCGCACGTCTGGCATGAATCTCCGGACCGGCTAATTCCTTGAGGTCAAACGCATGAAGCGGCTGACCGGTTTCCATCAGCACAAAATTGGTGACATCGACCACATTGTTGATCGGAGAGAGCCCGATATGGCGCAATTCATCCTGGAGCCATTTCGGGGAAGGGGAGATTTTCACCCCTCGGACGATCCTTCCCAAGTATCGGGGACACCCCTCGGGATCGTCGAGGACGATCGGTATCTCTTCTTTGGGGTTGGCGGAGAAAGGAGTGGTGGGCGCCCTGAACTCCAACCCTTTGGAGACCGCGATGTCTCTGGCGAGTCCGATCCACCCGAGACAGTCCGGTCGGTTCGGTGTGACCGAGAGTTCGATATTCGTCAAGTACTCCAAGGCTCTTTCGCCCGGTGTCGCCTCTTCAGGCAAGAGGATAATCCCTTCGTGATCGTCACCGAGTTCGAGTTCCTTCTGGGAACACATCATCCCATGGCTCACGACTCCTCTGACTTCGCGTTCCTCGATTTGAAAGCCGCCGGGAAGCGATTGCCCGGGTTGGACGACCACCACCTTGGATCCCTGACGGTGGTTGGTGGCGCCGCAGACAACTTGTTTGGGCGGGCCGGTCCCGAGGCTCACCTGACAGAGAGTCAGACGGTCGGCGTTGGGATGTTTGGCCAGTTCGATGACCTCTCCAACAACGAGATTCTCGCGCCCCTCACCGGGTCCGGAAACCTCTTCGACCTCGAGCCCGATCTGGTTGAGCAACTCGCAGAGTTCCTCGACAGATCCCCTCCAGTCGACATACCGCTTGAGCGAATGGAAATTGAATTTCATTCGGTAGAACCCACCCCAAAACCTCGCTTTTCAATCGAACCAAGAACTCTCCAGGAGGAGGTTCTCTAAGTGGCTGAATACATTATATTTAAAATTCATAATCCCACGAAGCGTCAAACAACTTCCGCATCGAAGGATCGCATACTTTATTAAGGGAGGGAGGGTGTGTCAAGCAAGCGGAGTGGGGATAGGTTGCATGACTTCTGTCGGTCCCATGACCGGCGCGCCCGTGACGGACTCAAGACCGTCATACCCGCGAACGCGGGTATCCAGAGCCGCGACTCATCCTCTGGATTATCGCCTGCCCGACAATAACAAAATCCTAAACACTCCTAAATGACTTCCTTAGGACGGCAGGAGGGATCTGTCGGAAGAATTCGACTGGATTGATCCCGTCGCAGATCCCTGCCACGCTGCGTTGTCCCCGTACCCACCGTGTGGTAGTTTTGCCACAGGATGCCCTCCTCCCACATGGTCCGCTATCTCATTCCGCTTATCTTGGCGGGGATTCTCGCGACAACACCCTGTCCCGACGCAACGGGTGAAGTTCCCCCCTTCTATCTCCCACCCAATCCCGAGTATTCCCTTTTCGACTCAGTCCTCGATTCCGTCCGGTTCACTATTGAAAGAACCCTCACCACCTGCGACCAAGGTCACACAGTTTCAAAAGCGAGTTTTGTCGATATGGAAGGAAATGTGGTGGCCGAGCACGACTTCGGAAAACTCGAAGGACCGGGATGGGCCGCCAACGCGATCGGCGGGGCCTACGAGATTTATTGCTTGGGCGAATTCTTGGGACGGGAAGAGTGGAAAGAGACCGCATTGAGTATCCTGGATCATGTCCTCGATCATGGTTTTATCGATGAAGAAACAGGTCTGATTAAGGGATACCGGAATGTGAATTCAGGGGAGTTGGTCCTGAACTTCCAGAACAACTCCGATTGGTTCTGCCCCGGATCGATGGCCAAGAATGGATACCAACTCCTCAATTTCGCGGATGCATTGGGAGACAACCCACGGTCCGAACGGATGCGCCAGGCCGCAGTCCGGTGTGCCGAATGGATCGATGAGAACTTGGAGACGGTTCCCAATGGGTGGTACCCACGACGCTGCGACCCGACGGGTAAGGTGTACAAAGATTCTCCTGGGGGCGGCGAAGACCCCTTTTGGCAGAGTTCCGGAGACAGCCTCTTTATCATCCAACTTCAAACCGCATTAACCCTGGAAGGATTGGCGGAATACTCCGAAGTCATTCAGAAAAAGATCCGAACCTTCATGAAATCCACATTCTTTTCGAGTATCAATCACGACACCTTTGACAA
>JAJDBZ010000574.1 GCA_029261095.1 Candidatus Omnitrophota bacterium
GCTAACCATACGAAGTCCCTCCGGGACTGAACCTTCAGTCGGCGTAGCCGACTTCGTATGGTTAGAGCAAGGTTTCAACCTTGCGCTTGGGGGTGCGGCTCATTCGCTGGCAGGCCCATTCAACCCTCCAACCGCACCCACCCTTCCTTCTTCGAACTCTCGTACATCGACACAATCAACTCCACCGATTTCCGTGCTTCATGCACCGGAATCAATGGATCTCGGTCTTGTTCGATCGCCTCGATCATATCCTGGACATGGACCACATGTCCCTCGACCGAAAAGACTTTGGGGTCGGCATGACCGCCCGCGCCGGTAAGGACCTCTTCAATGGGTTGGTCCTCGCCATCGATCACTAATTTTTTGATTTGAGAATCCTCCAGAAGGAGCGAACCTTTTTCCCCATGGAACTCAATGCGGGTGTCGAACCCGGGAGCGGCGCAGGTGGTCGCCTCGATGACTCCACGAGCGCCATTCTTCCATTGGACCATCCCGAGACAGATGTCCTCGACCTCGATCTGGTGGCCGACAGTCGCGGTGTGGGCGCAGACCGATTCGGCACCGCCGGCCAGCCATTGGAGGAGATCGATCCAGTGAATCCCCTGGTTCATCGCCGCGCCGCCGCCATCGAGTTTGTAGGTTCCTCGCCAGCCGGCGGATTCGTAATACTCCTGAGTCCGGTGATATTTGATATAGGCATCGGCTAGAAGGATCTTTCCGAGACGACCCTCATCAAGAATCTTGTTGGCCTGTTGACAACCGGGGAAGGTCCGGACTTGGAGGATGCCGCCGATCTTCTTCTTCGTTCTCTTTGCGACTTCAATCATCCGGTCGATGCGGTCGAGGGTCACCTCCAGGGGTTTCTCGCAGAGGACATGAGCCCCCGCTTCCATCGCTTCGGTGGCCGGGTCGAGGTGCCATCCGCTGGGAGTGCCGATGGTCACGACCTCCGCGCCGCCCTCTCGAACCAGCGATTCGATTGAGGCATAGAAAGGGATATCGTGTTTCTCCCCAAAGGCTTTTGCGGCTTCGGGAAACTTGTCATAGACGCCGGCGATTTCCGCCTTCCCGGTTCGGCGGATCGCTTCTAAGTGGTACTCCGCGATGACCCCCGCACCGATGATTCCAAATTTCATGGATGTCCCTCTTGATTCCAGTAAGAACTGTGGAAAAGGGTGACACTTTCAATCCAATCGATCAAGTCGGTCGTTGAAATCTATCGTTGAAATCGTAACCTATTCCCCCTACCATCAACCCGGCTTTGGCCTTATCCCTGAAAGATTTCGGTGTCCGCCATGTTTCAACCTGTTTTTCGCTTCGCTCTTCTTGTCACCTTCATGATCGCTCCCTGCCACGCCGAGGAGGAAACGAAGGAATGGGTGATCGCCTCTTTCGCCAGCTCCGAGTTTCAGCGGGACCGCTTCATCGATCTGGTTGAGTCCGAGGATTCGAGCCTTCAACAACTCCAACTCGCGCCCACCTACCAGATCTCGGACACCATGACCCGCAGTTCAAAGGTTTTTGACGAACTCACAGAGGGGGAAGCCGCGAAGAAGACATTTCATTTGAGTTCGGTCCCCGATTCGGTCCGAGTTCTGGTTTATGCTCGTTGGAACAAACACACCGCGCCTGGAAACATCGATGTCAACGGTCACCGGATGGTGCACGAACGCGATGAGGAGAAAATGCTGACTGGCGGGTGGGACCGGTTCACCATCCCCCGGGAATCGCTGCGCGAGGGTCTCAACGAGATTGTCTTCCATGGTCCCTGCACACTCTGGCTCGATGAAGAGGCCCCCGCAGGGAACAGCTTCAAACGGTTTTCATCGGGCGACGAATGGCGAACCGAAAACTTGGGGCCTGACGATAACAGGTCCGGGGAGTGGGTGATCCGGATTCGGGTCCAAGGTCATCCCTCCGAGGGGACTTTGGTCTCGCCGGTCATCGACCTGAACGAAAGACCGGAGTCGGCGGAACAAGTCGGCGATCCCCACCCCGATGTCTCTCCTCTCTTCGAGATCGAGGAGATCCGTAACTCCTGGGTGGCGAAAACTCCGGAGGGAACCGCCATTCGCTATGAGGCCCGAACTGGATCCACCCCTGAATTCCATCCCAGCACCTGGACAGCTTGGTTTTCGGTCGGCGATTGGACCGACCCTGTAAAAGGCCGGTTCGTCCAATGGCGGGCAACCTTGGTTACCGAGGACACTCAGAAAACCCCCTCGGTCAGCCTTCTCCATTTCCATGTTCGCGGGAAAGAACTCGGCGCGAACCACAATGAGATCGAGGTAACCCAGGCTCCGGACAACGCGGTCAAAAAATCCTCCTACGATTTCACCTACTCCGACCCTCATCATCCACGGATGCGCCACCTCCGCGAAAAATACGATTTCGAAAAGATCGCCGCTCCTGGGGAAACCGATGCCGAAAAGTTCATGCTCATCTCCGACTGGATTCGCAAACAGTGGGAGGGGTGGAAGATGGGGGAGTACGACTACTGCCCCCAATGGGATGCGCTTGAGATTCTCGAACTCGCTCCGGCGGGGTTGGGGCTCGGGATGTGCACCCATTACGCCGCCACTTTTGTGCAAGCCGCCGCCGCTCTCGGCTACCCCGCGAGGTCGGTCATTGTCGACCACCACTGCCTGGCCGAGGCCTGGTCGGATCATTACGGTAAATGGATGTTTGTCGATACGGGGCTTTTGGCCAACAACCCGATCGCGGTGAAGTATGTCGATGAAAATGGGATTCCCCTCAACGCATTGGATTTACATGAACGTTACCTGAGGGATGACGCCTCTGATGTCACCGTGGTTCCCGATCCCTCGATGACGATGGAAAAATTCTGGGAAAACTATTTGAATCTCTATGTCCGATTCGGCATCCCCCTCCGCAACGATCACCTCTACAACCCGATGCCGCAGGAACTGGAGCATGGCCACATGCAGTACCACTGGGATGGATACCTCTGGTGGACCGATGACCTCGATCCAAAGTATCCGGAGTACTCACTCCTCACCAATCGTCCCGAGGATTTTTATTGGACTCTGAACAAGACAGTGATCGACCTCGAGGATACGATGGAAGAGGGCAAAATCCGGGTGATGCTGCATGGCCCGATCCCCAACCTCGAAAAGTTTCAGATCAAGAAGAACGGCGGCGAATGGATGGACGCGGAGTCGAACTTCTTATGGAATTTAGAATCGGGAGAGAACACACTGGAGGCGAGGGCGGTGAACACGATGGAGGTTGTGCTACCGTCGAACGAGTTGGTTTTGGAGTATAGACCGTAACGCCGTCTTCCAGACGGCACGATGGTGCTGTGTCGTGGCTCCGCCTCGACACTTCGGGCGGCGGATTCCCATCCGCTGTGCTCGAGGATAGCCCACCTCGTCGGATGGGAATCCGATGTGGGAAGGAACGATGCGGAGCAACGTTCCAGCACCATTATAAATGACTTGTGGGGGCCACATCATGAACGACACAACCGATACCAAGAGAGGCCCGCTCGGCGCCATCGCCGGTCTGATCGGGCCCGCAGCGGTGATGACCGCCGGGATCATGGGGGCGGGGTCGACTGTCTCGCTTGTCACCGCCGGTTGTTATTTCGAGTACAGCCTCCTCTGGGTGGTTTTTCTCAGCCTGCCGGTCATTGTCGTTTGCCAGGATACCGCCTCACGGATTGGACTCATCTCGGGTGAGAAGGGGATGATGCAGATCATCTCCGAACAGACCCATCCCGCCATTATGTGGTTTATGGTGGTCCCGCTCCTGTTCACCTGCATCACCGCGAACATCGGTCAGCTCGGCGCGATGACCGCCGGTGTCTCCGGGTTGGTGAACCAGATCACCGGGGAGGAGACGGTCCCATCGACCCTTTCGGTCGCGGGTCGCTATGGTTTCTTTATCGCGCTCGCGGCAATCTGCATTCTGATCAACGCGACGGGCGGGTACAAACGAACCGAGAAGATCTTGAGTTATCTCCTCTTTGTGGTTCTCATTAGTTTCGCCATTGTCGCTTTCCGAGCCTTTTTGGATTTCGAGGAAGTGAAGAGGATGTTTCAGGGGTTGATCCCCGCGATCCCCGCCGATGTCGAGGCGGAGTCTGGAGCGGTCCGAAAAGGTTTTGTCTCCTTCGCGGGCATCTTTGGCGGCGGAGTGGCCGCCACCGCGATTCTCTCATTCCCTTATTTCACCACCGAAGGGGGCTACACGAAGGGACAAGTGCGGGGGCAGTTCATGAAACACCTCATCCTGCTAGGTGGAGTCTTCGGTTTCTACTCCTGCATCCTCTTGATCGCGGGTGGATACGCATTGTATCCCCTCGAGGGATCCGCCGGGTTCCAGGGCGCCAACCAGATCGGACAAGCTCTGGCGGTTTTAGGACCCTTCGGTCCTCCTCTCTTTTCTTTTGGCCTGATGATCTGCGCATACACCACACTCATTGTGGTGGCCCAGCTCGCGGCCTATTTTGTCCTCGATTGTCTGGGAAAGAACTGGCGATTCGAAACCGGCAACAAAGCCTTTCTCTTCGTCTTCGGCCTGTTCATCTTTCTGCCCGCGGTGATAGGACCGGTTTGGGAGTACCCGGAACTTCTGAAAGTGGTGATCAGCATGGTGGTCAACACCCTGGTCGCCCCGCTCGCCATCTTGATGATTGTCTGGCTGATCAACAAGAAAGCTTTTGCGGGCGATTTAAGAGCCTCGCCGTTACGAAATCTGTTTCTTGCTTACAGTGTGGGAGTGGCTTGTTTCACCTGCCTTCGTTCGGCGATCGGGTTTATAAATTCAGTCGAGGGATTGGTCGGCGGTTAAGATTACGTGAGGAGGATATCGATGAGACTTGCCATTTCTGTTGTGGTCACTTTTTCAAAGGCAGTCATTGTTGGAGTCGTCTCCTTAATGATCCTCAAATCACTCGGCTTTGAGGACTATAGGTCATGGACCATCGGCATCGTGATGGTTGTGGCGGTTCTAACCAAACGTGTCGATGAAATTATCGCGAAATGGGTTGTGGATTATTTGGTTACCAAAAAAGAACCCACTTGAATTAATCATGACTGTTAGAAATCCCTGCTGCCTTAGTTATCAACCCGCGGTAGCACTCTTCTAATTGGTCGATCATCCTCGCGATCGAATAGTTTTCTGCAGATTGATTCCGAATTTCGTGCCGATCCCCCGATCCGGCAACATCCAGAAAACCTTCGACCAATCTCGAAACTTCTCTTGGCCTGGCCCAATCGAAAAGAACCCCATGATCGGCATCGATCACCAGTTCCGGGATCGATCCCACATTCGCCGCGAACACCGGTTTCCCGAGCGCAAAGGCTTCGACAATCACCCTCCCCATTCCCTCGTTGAGGGAGGGGACCCACAACCCCTCGATGCGAACCAGATAGGGATAGGGATTCTCTTTCCACCCGAGCAAATGGACACGACCCTTGAGACCGTTCGATCGAATCGCCTCCTCGACCCTGTGACGTTCGCTTCCCTCCCCGATGATCGCCCAATGGAGTGATGGAATTCTTTCGAATGTAGACCTCGCTAAGGGGAGAAACTCGCAAAAACCTTTCACCGGTTCGAGACGGCCGATGCTGACATGGAGTCTTGCACCCTCGGGGATGCGCAACTCCGCGGTGAGGTCAACCGCTTCTTTGGCAAGAGTCCGAATCTGTTCGATATCCACTCCGCTGTGAATCTTCGACCACTGGTCGCGAGTTCCGATCCGCCGCTTCAGATGATCTTCGATTTCTCGCTGGGTCAGACCGATCAGACGGTCGCACCACTTGGCCGCTCGCCGTTCGACCTCAACAAAGAGTCGAGTCTTCCAGGGGGGGAAATACCCATAAAAGACATGACCATGAGGCGTATGCACAATTGGGTAGGTTCGTTGGTTACGGGAAATCCACCTCCCCAACAACCCCGCTTTCGATTGATGGGTGTGAAGGATATCCGGTTTTAATCCGTGGAGGCAGGTACGAATTTCGGAGATCGTCCGACGATCCTTATTGAAGTTAATCTCACGCTGTAGGGATGGGATAAGATGGAACTCTACCCCGACTTTGGAGGCGCACTCAATCAATGCCGATTCTTCCGAGGGGTGGGGGCCATGAACCACAGATACAGAGTAGCCCTTCTCCTTCAATCCGACCGCCGATAAGAGGACATTGGTCGCCGCGCCGCCCTTTCCAATATGGGTGATCAGGTGAACTACATGCGGTCTATCTCCCATGGGGGAATCCTTGTGTTATTGGCTCGCCCGCGTGATGGTTTCTTCTGAAGGGCAGGGGCGCTTGTCCCAATGAGACCAGATGGTTCTCCGTTTGTTATTGGAGTCGATATCCCATCGGAGGAGATCCGGTCCCCCATCCCACCCGCGGATATCGACATGGAGATTCGGGGTCTGTGTGGGGCCATCCGGAATGTCATGGAAGGGATAAATCCCGCAAGCACCCTTGAGACCCGGCATCTCCTCGACCGCTAAGCAATCGACCGCATCTACGACGTTATCGCGAATCCAGGCGGCATCCTCCATGTCGACCTTCCCATCCTTGTTGACATCGTCCATGACCCCATCCCCATCCAGGTCAACATAAAAATCGGCGGCGCATCCATAGATGTGTCGGCTGAATGTGCTGGTGTAGGCTCCCCCCTGCCCCGGTTGCTCTTTCTTCCAGCTGTTGTAAGCCGGGCTGCGAAAACCTGCCAGGATGGAGAGGGTCGAAGCCGGAAATCCTTGCTCGCGAACCCCCTGGAGAATCTTTTCCAGTTTCAAAACAAGATTGGGATCGAGGGCGATGAATTGGGGGAGTTGGTTCATGCGAGGTGAATCCGGAGTGGTGAAATCGAAGTGAAGGTCGAAATCGCCCAGGCTGAAGTTGGGAGAGATAAGCCAGTTCTGATTATCGGCATCGACCCGGTAGAGATGGGTCGGCGGTCGATAAAAATCCTTGTAAGGAGCGAGAACACTCTTCTCGCCTAGCCTGGGAAATGCACCCACTGCCTCCAAAAACTCTTTTGGAATTCTTTCCACGGGGGTTGCAAATAGCAGACGAAGTTCGGTTTCGCCACTGAGAGTAAAAGGATGATTCTCCAAGTTCCCCCGATCGATGACCCCGCGAAACTTCACAACTACAGCGCCCCCATCCTCAGGCGGGACAAACTCGTACCGTCCATCCCCAAAGGTTTGTAAATCTCCTCCCGAATCGGACTGCCAGGCGATACGCACCTCCTCTTCAAGGTTCGGGTGGGCGGCGATGTATGATCGGATTCCATCATCGATCTCTGAGGTCAAATCGATACTGGGACGAAGAGTAAACTTTGCATTCTCCCCCGGCGGGATGAGCAGGGCCTCGCCATTCAGCGGACTGGAGGAGGTGGTCGCGAAACGGAGACTCGAATCGAGGTGAACCACTTCTTTTCTAAGGTCGATCGATTGAACTTGATGGGGTGTGTTCGATGATGCTGTCGAGAAACTTCGGTAGCTCCTAAAGATAAGAAACCCACCGACCGAAAGAGCGAGAAGCAAAACAAGATTGAGAATCGCCCAAAACCCCTTCATCCTAAAGCACCCATCTCAGGATCATGTACCCCTCCGCAGCGTGGGTTGAGATTTCTTTTCCCCGAGTCAGTGCGAGGTGCCTGACATTTTCCGGGCTCGAATGATGGATAGTGGGTTTCATTTGAGACTGGTGCATTTCCAGAGCGGTGATTTTGTCTTCGAGGAAGTCGGAAATATCCACATAAAAATTGGGATGAAACTTTTCCCTTTCCAGGGACCAGAAGAGCGCAGTGTTGTCGTAAGTGAGCACGATGGGCTGAAAATGTTTCCATTCCGGAACCCCCGGACGGCATGCGGTGAGACCCGCTCGGAAGACCGCTTCATGATCCTGGTTGTAAGAGATGGCGGGTATTGCCACGATGGTCGGCTTGATCTTGTCCATCGCAAGCCGCCCTGTCTTCTCGAAGAGTTCGATCAGATCACGACGGGGGAGCGAATCGATGCGCTCGTGCAACTCCGTCGACTGGTACAGGATATCGTAGTCATCGACCTTTAGGTGATTCATGGCGTTTTCCATCTCGGAGGATCGAGTGTTTCCCAAGACAAACCCCTCCTTACCATCATAATGGTCGAGATCGCCCACGCTGACGACAACCACATAGACCTCGCCGCCGAGCGACTTGATTCGCGACATGGTTCCGGCACAGCCAAAGGCCTCGTCATCGGCATGGGGCGCGATGACCAACATTCGTTGATTGGCTAGGAACTCGTCGCTGATTTGAGTGTATGGCTTCATGAAAGGCTCTCCCCCCGGATGAGACTTAATCTATTGTGATGAGAGGCGAACGCCTTCGTCAATCCATCTCGATCACACGTTCGACACGAAACTGCTTCTGAAACTCGATATCGGGATTCAGTTTAAGCATCTTGAATTGGCCATCTGGCGCACCTTCGGCGACTCTCTTCTGACGATACTTCAGGAATTCCCCCCGTTCGACGACCTTCGCCGCCGGTGGATCGAGACGGATCGATTTTCGTTTGCTTGCGTATTCCTCATTCTGCTCGGCAAGCGCTTTGTCCACCGAGGCAATCCATTGTTTCCATTGTGCTACGGAAACCTGTTCCTCTTCCTCAACTAAGAACACATAACGGGGCGGTTCTCCCCACTCGGGAGTGGCTACAATGAATTCATAACAATGGCTGTCGATGCCGGTCGAGTCTCCCACTGCGGCGCAAACCTGAGACTCATAGAGTTTCTCCCCGGTCAGGGAACTGACTCCTTTCCCTTTCTGGATGAACTCAACAATCGGGGTACGCTCTTGAAACCCTGTGACCTGAATCAAGTCGTTCATCTCATACCGATACAGTCCGCCGGTTGTGGTCGGGAACACGAAATATCGTTTGCCTTCCTCGATCTGTTCGACTGTCAGCATGGTCGGCGTAGGGGAATCGGCGTTCGATTCTTCGACAAACTCATAAAAATTGGTTTCAATCGCTAACACCCCACCGCAACCGTCATCGGTTAATGGAATCGATCCTCGAACTTCGCTTGCCAAGTATCCCCAATCCCGAATAGGCGTATTCGGATCGAACAGTCGGTTAAACTCACGGAGATAGAGACCCACACTCCCCCCCTTCCAACAACCAATCATTG
>JAJDBZ010000575.1 GCA_029261095.1 Candidatus Omnitrophota bacterium
CCTGATCAATGCCCAGAATATTCTGTTGAGCAGTGAGGGTGAGGGGGCGCGAGAGTACCTTACGAAGGAAGTCGGTTTCCCCGAAAAGAGTTTACTGGGTGTGGAACTGGGGCTATATGATTCGATTAGGGAAAGCCAGAACCATTTGAAAGAGTCGGGGTTTAGGAACGAGGGGGATGTCGAACTGGCGGGATTGATGGGGCTCTTTCAGGATGAATGGGAGGGTCGGATTATCGGTCCCTGGAGAGATCGATTGGGGAAGAGCGTTTTCAATTTGTGGGGGAGATCCCTCTTTCCCATGTTAGGTGAAAGTGTGGACATTCCCTCTCTCCGGCGTCCCCGCACTCGTGCACTGGCGGGGAGCACAGACATCCCGTATGGACTGGATCGGGCTTTGAGAAACAAACGAAAACACCTGGTGATGGTCCAAACCCCCTTTGCTTCGCTTCTTCCCCCTCTTAAGAAACTCGACAGCCCCGCTTTCATCGCATCGGGCGGTAGAGTGAGCCCCGCACAGGTGACCGTCCTTGAAAAATATCTTAGGAACGAGGGGAGTTTGACTCTGAACCTCAATTACGATCCCGGAACGGGCAGTCTTCATCGCGCCACACTCCAGGCCCTCGATGAACTCGAAGGTGTTTCCTTCCCGGTCTATGTGGTCAATCCCTGTGACATGGTCGAAGAAGAATCGCTCATCGAAGCGGTTTCCCCTGACTTGATCATTCAGGAGAAGGGGATCAACGCTTATGTGGATGTTCTTAGGCATCGTCTGGAACCGGAGGAATATCGAACCCTCGCTAGCGGATGAGGATTCGATTTAATTTCCCAAATCCATTCGGTATTTTTCTACCCTCGCTTCATCGACAAATGGTCTGTGTTGATGCTCAACCGGGAGGGTGACTAACCCATCTACGACCGTTATTTCTGGTTGAATGACATCCTCTGTAAACCACCGGCGGCTCGACTCTACATCGGTGGGGTAGAGACAGTTTGAGAGGGTGGCCATATAAAGACCATGAAGCGAAGCGATCCCGAGTTCCGGCATGGTCCCCATCCAGTTTGCGATCCCCTCCGACTCGCATAAATCATGGATCTCCTTAGCGGCCGAGAGTCCGCCGACCCGTTGAATCTTGATGTTGACAATCTTGCAGGCTTTCAAACGAATGGCTTCGCGTACCCGATCGGCTGAATCCGCGGACTCATCCAGACAGACTGGCGTCGTTATCATTCTCTGCAATTCCGCATGCCCTTCCAAATCTTCCGATGCAAGAGGTTGCTCTATCATCAAGAGGTCGAAATCATCCAATCGCTTGAGGAGGGTGAAGTGCTCCCGACGATATGCGGCATTGGCATCCACCATCAGGGGAACATTTGGGAAGGCATCTCGAATAGCCTGGAGCGGTTCGATGTCCCACCCCGGTTCGATCTTAATCTTGAGGCGTTTGTAGCCATCTCTGAGGTAATATTGACAGCGTTCGACCAACTGGTCGATCGTCGGGTAGATCCCTATCGCCAAACCGGATTCCACGGATCTCGCGTTTCCACCGAACGTATCCCGAAAGGATCGACCCTCCTGTTGAAGGCTCAAGTCCCAGAGCGCCCCCTCCAAACCTGTCCATCCGAATCGATTACTTTGTGTCTCCCGGAGTTTTTGAATGATGAAATCCGGCCCGGGAGATCCGAGGGATATCCATTCGGGAATTGCCTCGGCGCGCAGGAACGCGAGTGTCGACTCCGGGGTCTCTTTGGAATAAAACGCTCCCGACATCGGAGAGGCTTCTCCCCAACCGATGAGGCCATCCTCCTCAATGCGAACTAAGATCGATGTCTTAGAATCCACAACCCCGGAACTGATTCGAAAGGGTTCGGTCATGGGTAAACTTACGGGGATAAGATCCACAGAGTGAGGCACACATTGACTCCCGTACACGATAAGGGCAACCTCTTCGCACACTCATTGGAGGTGTGCGATTAATATGATTGCCATCATCATCATCTTATGTCTGGTCGGAATCTTTGCCCAGGACACCCTTGCTGAATCACCCATCGAGTCAGCTGACAACGTCATTGTCTACAAAGAGGACGGTCGATTCGGCGGGTGGCCCGCAAATCATGGAATGTGGATCTGGGGAGATGAGATCCTCGTCGGATTTAGCCGTGGTTACTACAAAAACCTTGGGGACCGTCACCACATCGACAGAGACAAACCCGAGCAACACCATCTGGCGCGTAGTCTTGATGGAGGAAAAACCTGGAAGATCGAAGACCCCCAAGAGAAGGGGATGTTGATTCCACAGGGTGAAGCGCTTCATGGAACTGAACTCCCCGACATGAAACCCATTCCCGCCAAAGAATGTCCCGGAGGAATCGATTTTACCCACCCTGATTTCGCAATGACAATCAGAATGTCCAGCGCCAACACGGGCGAATCACGATTTTACTACTCATATGATCGAGGCCATAACTGGGAAGGGCCATTCAAACTTTCCCTCTTTGGAACCAAAGGGATCATGGCCCGCACCGATTACATCGTAAATGGAAAAAACGACTGTATGTTGTTTCTGACAGCCGCCAAAGAAAACAACGAAGAGGGGAGAGTTCTTTGTGCGCGGACCGAAGATGGTGGCGGCACATGGAAATTAGTCTCTTTCATCGGTTCCGAACCAGAGGGTTTCTCAATCATGCCCTCCACCCTCCGTCTGTCCGAAACCAAACTGATCTGCACTACTCGTCGGAGGGAAGGGGAGGATCGCTGGATCGATTCTTATATCTCGGAAGACAATGGAGAGACCTGGGAGTTTGCGGGTAAGCCAGTCGAAGATTGTGGTATCGGCAACCCTCCCTCCATGATCCACCTGCCCGGAGGCCGACTCTGTCTGACCTACGGTTTTCGGAACGCTCCCTGGGAGATGCGTGCGGTGTTCTCATCCGATGAAGGAAAGACATGGACCGAGCCTTATACAATCAGAACCGGCGGAGGCGGCCGAGATTTAGGGTATCCTCGAACAGTGCTGCTACCCAGCGGTCGGATATTGACTGCATATTACTGGTGCGACAATGCGGACGAAGAACGTTACATCGCGGCTACTCTCTGGGACCCACCCAAACCTTGATCTTGGCCCCACCTCTGAAAGGATGAACTGAATGAAACAGGCTTTATTTCTTCTAACGATTGCACTCACTGTGATATCAGGAGGTTTTTCCGCAATGGCGGATTCGGGAGCACTAGAAGTTGGGGTCGGACGGGCGGTCATCACCCCCAAGAAGAATATGTGGATGTCCGGGTATGCCAGCCGAGACAAACCCTCCGATGGCAAGGTGCACGATCTCTTCGCCAAGGCTCTCGCGATCAAAGATTCAGACGGGAATATTTCGGTTTTACTCGGTTCCGATGTTATCGGGCTACCGAGAGAAATGTCCCAACAGATCGGCAAGACACTCGAAGAGAAGCATGGGATACCCCGAGAACGTTTGATGCTCACTGCCTCTCATACTCACTCCGGCCCTGCTTTCCGTGACAACCTTCGGACCATGTACAAGATGGATGATGGCCAATGGGCACTCGTGGAGGAGTACACTCGTGAACTCCCGAACCAACTGGTGAACGCGATAGAACAAGCAGTGGCCAATCTCGAACCCTGTAAACTCTATTGGGGAATCGGAGAGGCCGGTTTTGCAAAGAATCGCCGCAAATACACACTTGGTGGCGTGACCAACGACTACAACCCGATCGGCCCGGTCGATCACGATGTTCCTGTCCTGAAGGCGGTTCGACCAGATGGGTCCATCAAGGCACTCGCCTTCGGATATGCCTGCCACAACACGACCCTCAGTTTCTATAAATTCAATGGTGATTACGCGGGATTCGCTCAGGAATACTTGGAGGCTGACATTGAAGGAGTCACGGCCCTGTATTCAGCGGGGTGCGGGGGAGACCAGAATCCGCTGCCTCGAAGAAGTGTGGAACTCGCCATGAAATATGGTCGTGAGTTGGCGGATGCGGTCCGAGCTGTGGCGGATGATGAAATGACTGAAGTCAAAGGCCCCATTCAGACTTTGTACCGTGAGATCGATCTCCCGCTCTCGGAACCCCCCACACGGGATGAATTAGTCAAGCAGACTCAGAGCGACAATCGATACATTCGCGCCCGCGCGGAAGCCCTCCTTCCTAAGTTCGACGAAAAGGGTGGCCTCGACACAACCTACCCATACCCCATCCAGATCTGGGATTTCGCAAGTGGTCAACGGATCACCGCGTTAGGTGGAGAAGTCGTGGTCGATTACTCGATTCTCCTCAAGCATCATTTCGGGGCAGAAAATCAATGGGTGATCGGGTATGCGAACGATGTGATGGCCTACATCCCCTCCTTGCGTGTTCTAAAAGAGGGTGGATACGAGGGCAAAGACTCGATGGTCTATTACGGGATGTATGGCCCTTGGGACCCACGGATCGAGTCGATGATTATCGGAACTGTCCATGACATGAGTGGGAAAGAACTTAACGAAAAACCCTAGTGCGCCGGTGGTTCTGTCAGATTTAACTTCTGGCCACTGTCATCATCTGGCGGAATCCGCCACTGATCCAGGCGCCTCATCGACCGCATAGATGACACCTGAATTTCCATAGACAAGGATTTCGACTTTCCCGTCCATGTCCAAATCAGTGACTGCGGGAGGTCCCACATTTTCAGGATAGGTCATCTCCCATAACTTTGTGAGTTCTCCGTCCCTGGCTGTGATTGCTCCCAACAAATTTCCGGATGTAAAGACACCGTCCATATTCCCGTCGCTATCGATATCCACCGTCACCAAATGAGCGACGCCGCCATTGGGGATTTCCCAATCCAAGATTGAAACATCGGAACCCGATCGGATATTTCGCGCGACAAACCCTTTTGGACTGGGACCGACATTTCGGGAGGGGTATTCACACGCAATGATTTCATCGAAACCATCGCCATCCACATCGAACTTAGCGGGAAATGCTGTCGGCACCTGAGTGCTCCAAACTCGTTCGGCTTGAAGCGTCGAGACTCCCGCTCCATATCCGAGCGCATGGTATACTTCGGCTTCACCCCCGTCGCCAAACCAATCGGCGACCACTGGTGCACCATAAGCGGCCCAGACTCCAGGAAAATAATCGACCGCCATGTTCTTGTACACCAACTCTTCTCCGGTAGGCCCGTCGAGAATAGAAAAACAGACGGGGTAGAGCGAAACCACTTCCTCTCCTCGTCGCTCGTTTGTGTTGGCGGCTGCAACCCATGTTCCTCCAACTCCCCATTCGTCTCCAATCGAATCTCGTCTCCAGATCAAAGACCCATCCTCCCCGGAGAGAACGAACCCTTCGTTGCTGTGCATCGTGCTCCTCCTGGCGGTGAGGAAGATATCCGTACGGAACCCAACGCCTGTGAACTTGCCCGCAAACAGTGAGGTGACTCCGGCGGTGTTCCAGATATTCGGTACTCCCGGGAACCCGAAGAGATCCGTTTCCCAAATCGGGTGCCCTGCCTCGTTGACACAGACTGCTCTTCCCTGGCCATCGGATCCTTCGGAAACATAAACCACCTCTAAATCGCCTTTTCCATCTGTGTCGGCCATCAGGAAATACCGGGAACCATGACGGCTCCAGATGACTTTCGGATCGGGTTGTTCACGGTTCGGCGGTTGGATCGCCAATATCTCTCCGGGACCCCCAGGGGTGAGTATGGTTGGGACACGATGGTTTCCCAGTTTCCCCACTTTGGGGTCTGTCCATGGGTGATTCCAGAGCTGGCCATCAACCTGATGTTGGGAGACCAATTCCATTTCCGCATCCTCGACCACAAAGGCTACTCGCTCTTCGGGTCTTACTCTCGGAACGTTTAATGAGAGCAGTGCCTTGGGCCCGCCTTGAGTTCGATCGTCTTGAACCCCCATGATCTCGCCGTTGAACCCATGCGGAAGTTCGATAAAGAACTCTTTGTCGAAGCCGTTGTCGAAGTAGGTGTAACCTTCAAGGACGACCGCGTCGTAGGGGGTTCTTCGGAATACAACGATATCCGAAATCCGATCTCCATTCCAATCGATGATCGGGACAGTCTTGTTTCCAAGTGTGGCGCCTGTCGCTCGGTCTTTTGGAAAATCGACTTGATCCAGAAATGGGAATCGACCAGATTCCAAGGACCAGATCCTCTGTTTCCTATCACCCGAGAATCTCACAATTTCTATAGGGGCAAACTTCGGGACATAGAGCCCATCTGTTTTTGAGAGAAAAAGTTCGTCGATCCCATCTCCATCCAGGTCGTGAATGGCATTGAGATAGGTCCCCGCCCAATCGAATACCACATCCCCCGTCAGGGCGTCCCATGCCACCGTATGCCAAAGGTTGTCGCCATTCTCGTTGTGATAGTTGAAAACAATTTCGAACCGGCCATCGTTGTCCAAGTCTCTGATCGGGTCGGGGCCGGGCCGGACAATCCTTTTCTTTCGGTCGATGTTCGCTTCGATGTCTTTCCGCCAAATCACCGAAAGTTCTTTCCCGTCGCTGCGAAGGACATCGATGTGACTCTGGAAGTCGGCGATGTTGATGAATTCCGCCTGGGGAGTCTCATCCAAATTTTGAGCTCCGAAGAAACCGTAGTTCCGGTAATCGTGATATCGAAGCCACATGAGAGTCTCGCCTGTTTTAGGATCGAACACATAGATCCGATAGTGCAATGCTAGGATAATCTCATCGCTTCCGTCCCCTGTCGCATCGGCTAAAAGGACCATCGGAGAGTAGTGGGTATGGATCTCCTCCGTTTCCCAGACGAGTTCTTCTTTGCCATTTTGGTATTTAAAGAGTTGCCCCTTTGCTAGTTCGTCTCCGGTTCCCGATTGACTACGCATCGTAAATCTTTCCAATCCTGGAATCTCAGGCAGGAAATCACCGATCTGTTCATTATTCGCATGGCCGCTTCTTTGAATCTTTCCATCGGGGGAGAGCACATGAGTTTCCGGTATCCTTCCCCATTGCGCCTGATTGGCTCCCCAGTATCCGGGGTCTCGAAGTTCCTTGAAACGGTATTTCGGGTTCCTCTCTCCATCCTTGAGCGCTATAGAAAACAAGGCTTGTTCTCCGCGCGTATCGAAACTCCAGGTAAGCGTGGGATTTCGGATTGACCCCGAAGCATCGGCTATGGCAAGCAGGTTGGACTGATGTTGCGAGACCGGCCACTCGCCCCAAGCCGCCGAGAAAGGGAGGCACGCTAGAATGATACAAATGACTTTTGTTGTTTTGCTCATTGAGGTTTATAACATTCCTTTTCACTTTTAGTTCGAATGAGGGTATCCCCGTTCCATTATCGGTAGGCCATCAAGTCGCTTCCACCCCTGCCCGCCACGCTATCCCCCCACTATCCATCTTGTTTCAGAGGCGGCAAGAAGTTCCCTCTTGGACACCCCCCTAAAACATCAGCAACTTCATTGCCATTCCAGGGTAAGCTTTTCATAACCCATTGAAAACAAAGATCCTAGGTCTTGGACCCTCAGCGTTGGGTTGCGTTTTGAAATCATTGGCACTGCCTTTGCTTCCCTTCAGGACGGCGAAGTCCCATCGGGGTCGATCGCCGCCAATTGCTAGAACTGTCCGACCCTAATTCCATCCAGGGTTTGGACAAAAAAACGAAACATTAGAGGAAACGGTTTCCATGATCACCGGACTTTATGCGGCATCCACTAATCTCGACGCCATCATCCACCAGCATGATGCGATCGCCGGCAACATCGCCAACGCAGGTGTCAGTGGTCACAAAGGTGAAACCGTCGTCTTCCGGAGCTTCCCCGATATCCTGTTTGCAGAACAGTCACCCTTTATTCAAGAGAGTTCCAGAGCCAATCAGGTGACAGGACGAATGGGAACAGGGGTGGGGGTCGATTGGAGTTATATGGATTTTGAATCCGGTCCATTGGAGCACACCGGTGTTCCGACGGATCTGACCCTAGATGGAGATGGATTCTTTGTTGTGGAAACCGCCAACGGAGAACGTTTGACTCGCAACAGCAAATACACGATCCAATTCAATGAGGACCGGAATGAGGGAACCTTGGTGACTCACGAAGGATACCCACTCTTGGGTGAAAAAGGACAGATCAAGTTTCCGGCTAACCAAGAGTTTGGAGTCGACGCTGCCGGTAATGTGATGGCGGGCCAGACCGTGGTGGATCGACTCCTACTGAAAACCGTTCCCGATAAGGACGTTCTACTACCCGAATCCGGTGCTCTCTTCAGGCTCGAAGAGAAATGGGCCGATGACTTGGTCGACGCCGAGGACGCCACAGTCCAGCAAGGGTATGTGGAGAAGAGCAACGTCAACATGTTGGTTGAGATGGCACGCATGATGGAGTCATTTCGCAACTACGAAGCCGCCGGAAATGTGATCACAACTCTTGATCGCACTCTCGATCTCGCGGTCAATGAAATTGCCAGACCCGTTTAAGAAATTATTTTGCTAGAGGAGTTTTTCAAATGATTCGAGGGCTTTTTACCGCATCATCGGGAATGACGAGTCAACAGTTCCTGATCGACACCATCGCCAACAACCTGGCGAACGTCAACACCAATGGGTTCAAGAAGACTCGAGTGGATTTCCAGGACTTGCTCTATCAAACCATTCGTCCCGCCGGTACCAGTGTGGACCAAACGACGCGCGTTCCCAGCGGCATCCAAGTCGGACATGGGTCTCGAGTAGCGGATACTCAGAAAATCTTTACCCAAGGAAATTTCCGACTGACCGAGAACCCTCTCGATCTCGTCATCGAGGGCGAAGGTTTTTTCAAACTTCAACTTCAGGACGGGACCAGTGTGTATACACGCGATGGGTCGTTCACCATGGATGAGAACGGCGACATAGTGAACTCGGATGGGTACCGTCTCGATCCCGCGATCAACATTCCTCAGGATGCAGTCGAGGTGGCTGTTGGACGTGATGGGACAGTCAGTGTTCGGATCGCCGGGGATGTGGATGCAACAGATGTCGGACAGATTCTAACAAGCGATTTTATCAATAACCCTGGACTCAAAGCAGTCGGCCAAAACCTCTTCTTGGAGACAACCGCGTCGGGTCCTCCTATCGAGGGCCCCCCTGGTGAGGATGGAAGAGGACAAATTGCCAGTGGTTTTCTCGAGTCTTCCAATGTCAGCGTTGTTGAGGAAATGGTCAATCTGATCATTGGCCAAAGGGCCTATGACTCCAACGCTCGGGTGGTCGAGACCTCTGACGAGATGTTACAGACCGCGACTAACTTGAAACGATAAGCAGTCTGAAAGGGATTAGCGGTTAAATCTGGGAGAAGGGAGAGAATGATGAAAAGATGTTGGACACTCAAATGGCTGGGATCACTGATCTTGGTTGTGTCGATCACGGCTCATTCGGTCATCATCCTCCCTGAAGGTGTGGATTGGACCAAACAACCAAACTGGTTGGAGGATGTAGAAGTCCAGGAGAATGTCCCCTCTTTCGATCCGGATCCCTTGGAAGAGCCCCCCGTTGAAAAGGAGCCTCTAATTCGAATTCGACTTCGTCCCCCGGATGAGATTCCGACCGGGATAGTGACACTTGATGATGTAGCGGAGATCGATTGCAGTGATCCTACCCTGTACGATGAGGCTGCTGCGATTGATCTCGGTTCTTCCCCAGAGCCGGGTGAATCTTTATACGTCTTCCCCCGGCGCGTCGAGTCTGCTCTTCGATCGATGGGGCTCCACCAGGGGGATTTTGAAATCGAGGGTCCGGAAAGGGTCCGACTCCAAGGGGAAAGCCAGATGGTTTCTCTTGAGCGGATCGAAGGGGCGATCAATGCCGGATTGCTGGCGCGAGCATTGGAGGGACCCGGAGGCGAAATCGAAGCGTACCTCCTTCGCAAGCCGACACCTTTCCACCTGCCACCCGGCGATCTGGAGATCGAAACCCTTGACCTCGACCGGCCTGGCGGCGGCATCCGTCAAATTCAACTCGCCTTCATCGTCGATGGAAGAAAGGCCGAAACCCGCACTTACTCTGTTCGGGTGAATCACAAGACCCATGGACTCGTTGCGAAAAGACCGCTTGAACCGGGAGATGTGGTGACCGAGAAGGACCTGACAGAAGGTCTCATTAATCTGGAAAACCACAACATCGATACAGATCTTGTTTTCGATCCTGAGTCCTTGCTGGGCATGAAAGTCGTTCGCTCCATCGCTCCAGGCGATCCGATTACTCGGGGCGACGTCGAACACGAGCCTCTCAAATTTCGGGGAGACCGAGTGACTCTCGTTCAACGTGTCGGAAAGGTCCAAACGACGGCCCCGGGTGAACTTCTCGAGGACGCGATCAAGATTGGACAATCGATCCGTGTGAAAAAATCGAACTCCAGGAAAACCTTCATCGGGAGACTTGTCTCTCCTTGGGAAGTCGAGGTGAGATGACCATGGCTGCACGTAACCTGTTCATTTTTGTCACCACTGCATGTGTCCTTGCACTGCCAGGTTGGGCGCAGATTCAGGCGGGTTCTGGATCCTCGCGCGTGGCTCGATCGGACCAGTCCGCTTCTCCACAATCTTCGTCTCCAAGAGGATCCTTCCCGATAGCGATGGCTCCCCCCCCTCAGAGTATTCCGACGGGGTATGGAGCCGATCCGTTTCAACCAGTCTACACAAACCCAAGCACCACTCAGGCACGCCTCGATCCTGGGAGCGGGTCGCTTTGGTCGGAAGGGAGTTTCTTCAACTCCCCTTTCGATTTCGAACCGGTCAACACCTACAATGTCGGAGACCATATCATTGTAAAGGTTGAGGATAATTTCCGGTCAAAGGAAGACGCTCGATACAAGAATGAAATCAAGAACGCCGATATCGATCTGAATGTCAAACGATTTCTCTGGCACGATTTCACAAAAGTGAATAACAATCCATTTCTTAACATCGATGTCGAAGCCAAGGAAAAGTATGATGGGACATCGCGCGGGGATATCACGAGCGTATTGACCCTCGATATACCAACCGAGGTCAAAAGAATCTTTCCCGATGGTCGACTCTTACTCGAAGGGCGAACATCCCGGATCATCGGTCGCGATATTAGACAAGTCCTGATTACCGGCATCGCTCAGCCCGACGATATCGATTACAACTCCAAAACAGTGGAGGGGTCTCGTGTCCTGGATATGCAAGTCAAATGGGAAGGGAATGGTCCCGGTCCGAATGTGTTGAAACCCGGATTCTTTCACCGGTTTCTTGATTATGTCCCGCTCTTTTAGAAAGTCTGAAAATGAGGCTATGAAAGTTCTATGAGAAAGAAAATTCGAATTCTTCTACCGGTGCTCGTTCTCTTTGGAATCTTAGGGTTTCAATGTCCGACCGAATGTGCACAAGTTCGGGTCAAGGATGTTGCCAAAGTCGAATTCCAGAGAGGAAACTCGCTGATGGGTTATGGTTTGGTTGTAGGCCTGAATGGTACCGGGGATGATTCGTCCAAGGATGCAACTGCAAGGTTTATCCAGACAAACCTCAACCTGCTTTCGGCCACTGGGAAAGGCCTCGCCCTCGATCCTCGATCGATCGACCCAGCCAACAGCGCCGTCGTTGTCGTGACCGCGGAACTTCCCCCCTATGCTCGCGCGGGGTCTCGCGTAGATGTCACTGTCAACACCATGTTCGATTGCGAAAGCCTTCAGGGGGGGACTCTTCTACCGGCTCCCCTGAGAGGGTTGGATGGACGAGTCTACTCGGTGGCGGATGGTCCGATCTCCATCGGAGGATTTAGCGCCGGCGGCCCCGGTGGGGGTGGCGGGGGCAAGACCCAGGAGAACCATCCGACAGTCGGGACGATCAGCGGGGGCGGATATCTTGAAGCCAATGTCAATTATCTCCGCCAAACCGACCGTGAGAAACTGAACAAGGGTAAGGTGAATTTTGTTCTCAAGAATCCCGATTTTACTGCAGCATTAGATATTCAAAATGCGATCAACAATTACTTCCCCTTGGTCGACAATCCAGCAACGGCTCTCGATCCTGGATCTGTCGAGGTTTCGCTCCAACCCCTGATGGTTCGATACGATTACCAGAGTTCGATGGAACTGATCGGGAAGATCGAGCAAGTCGAGATCACGACCGACATCGGCGCAAGAGTGATCGTCAGCGAGCGTACCGGGGTCGTTATCTCCGGAGCCGACGCCAAACTATCGGCCGTAGATATTGTCCATGGCAGCCTCAGAATCGTGGTGACTCCCGCCGAGGAAGGTGAGATCATCCAAGAAGGTCTCGCTTACATCGATGAGACGGGGGGCAATATCCGACCCACAGAAGTCCGCCGCACGACAGGAACGCCCGAGCAAGCCACGATCACTGAACAAGACCCCACTCTTGTGAAACTGGAAGAAGGGGATACTGTTGGCAACCTCATCCAAGCCATCAGCGGAGGACTCGCGGAGACCTCTCCGAGAGATCTCATCTCGATTTTACATGCCCTAGACAAGATGGGGGCGCTACATGCCGAACTCACATTTGTGGGTGATTAAGGGAGATAACCGATGATTGCACCCTCCGCCTCCGTATTCCCCGTAACCGGTTCTCTCTCCGGAGCGGGAGGATTGGAAGATATTCAAACCATCGCGAGTCGCGCACAGGCTGGCGAGGCGATGAGCGAAGAAGACTTACAGAAAGTCGGTCAAAAGTTTGAAGCCTTACTTCTCCACAACCTTTTGACCGCCATGAGAAAGACGGTTCCAGAGAACCCTCTTTTCGGAGAATCCCAGGGCGAGAAGATGTATTGGGACATGTTTGATGAGTCGATGGCCGAGACGGCAGCGCTCTCTAGTTCGACTGGAATCTCTCAGGTGATCGTCGAAGAACTCAAGAGACAACAAGAGCAGACCTTGCCTCCGGCCGGTCAGAACCCGTTCCGTCCCCTCGCGACACGGACTGAAACACCCCGACCCGTGGAATCGAAACCCGAGTTTCGCCCGATTCCGAGGGAAAGTTCTGGTTTTGAACCGATTCAGGAACATGAAACTGTTTTCCGTCCGATTCCCGGACGTACAAGTTATTCACAATGACCGAGGTCGAATCGATGAATCGAAAATTGGAGAATCAACTGATCGAAGTATTGGATGCTGAGGTTGCAGTCTATGAACAGCTTGCCGCCATCAAATCGAATGAAAAAGAGGCTCTGATCGCGTTCGCCACTCCCGACTTGGAAGCCTGCACACAGGTTCAAGATTTGCTCACCAACAAGGCCACGGAGATGGAATCCAAAAGGAAGAGCATCGTCCGTGCGATGGGCGAGGAAAGAGGACTCAAGAGAGATGACTTTATCCTAAAAGAAGTGGTCGAGTGGCTCAGTCCGGATGCAGCGGAAAAAGTCTCGCAGCTCGGAGAAGAACTCAAGAAACTCTTTACCGAAATCGCGCGATCCCAGGACCAGAACGCCTCTCTGATTGAAGGAGCGACTCATTACATTCGCCGTCTGATCGACTCCCTCATGACACGAACTAAGGAAGACCCTTTTGCGTATGGGAAGAGCGGCTCGAGGGCAACACTGAAAGAAACCGTCCCAGGTCTCCTGGACCGGAAGGCTTGAGGGGAGTTCAGTACAACCATGGTAACACTCTTTGGAATCTTTGAAGTGGGAGCGCGAGGTTTGGCGACTCAACAATCCGGATTGGATATTACCGGTCATAACATCGCCAACGCCAATACCCCCGGATTCTCGCGCCAGCGCGCGAATCTTGCCAGCACCCTTCCCCTCAATCTCACTCCTGGCGCGGTTCCCACCGGAGTCGAGGTGCAATCGATTACTCGACTCCGTGATGAGTTTCTCGATTTCCAGATTCGTCAGCAGGCTTCTCTTTCTGGATTCTTCGGAGAAAGCGAAGATGTTTTTACCCAAATGGAAGTGATCCTTCAGGATCCTCTCAATCCACTGGCTGAGTTGCTGGAGGAGAGTTCGACTACCGGTGGCCTCAATGCACTGATGAAGAGGTTCTTCTCCTCGTTTCAGGAGTTGGCGGGAAACCCCGAGAGCTTTGCGATTCGAGCCACAGTTCGTGAGACTGCGAACACATTAACCACGAGTCTCAACATCATGCATGACAGTCTCGTTCGTTTTCAGTCTGACTTGAACCGAGAAATTAACGCGACGGTGGACCAAATTAATGGGATTGCCGAACGGATCGCCACACTAAATGAAGAGATTTCTCGGATCGAAACCCAGACCGGAAACTTTGCCAACGATGCCCGCGATACCCGAGACAAACTCCTGACAGAGCTCTCGGAAATCGTAGCCATCGAAACGAATGAACGCTCAAACGGTATCGTGGATGTCAGAGCAGGGGGCTCTTCCATCGTTATTGGAAGACAAGTCGCTCCGTTGGTAGCGCAGATTGACCCGGCCGATCCAGATCGCTTTTTTCAGATTCTTAATTCAGTGGAACTCTCTCAAGTTCTGACCAACGAGTTCGATAGCGGGCGTTTGGGCGCATTGATCGAGGGACGTGATCGACTTGTGCCAGACACTATCGATCAGATCAACCAGATCGCCAATTTGATTATCCAAGAAGTCAACAATGTCCATTCCCAGCATATTGGATTGGTCGCATTCGATAGTCTCACAAGCCCATTTTCTGTCCTGGACCCCGCAGTCACACTCGACACAGTTGGGTTCCTCGATTTTCCGACCCAAGCGGGCCAGTTCACAATCCGTGTCACCGACTCGAATGGAGTTGTCCAGGATCTCCTGACTGTCAGCTTCGATCCAGCAATCGACACCCTGAGCAGTTTGGCCGCCGCGATCGATGGCGCCGATGGCCTCCCAGGGCCGGCAAGTGGGTCGATCTCCGCTGTTGTGAATGCTAACAACCAACTTGAAATAACTTCCAATAGTGGTCTCGAGTTCACTTTCAACGACGATACCAGCCACATTCTCGCGGCTCTCGGGCTAAACACGTTCTTCACGGGGACCGGTGCCGGAGATATTGCTCTGACCGACTTTATCCTCGATCCTGAAATGGGACTCCACCGGATCGCCGCTTCCGGTACAGGCGCTGAAGGGGATAATATGGGAGCCCTGGCGATCGCCGACCTGGAGTTCGGAAATATTGCTCGCAACAACACCACCACACTCGGGGACTTTTATCGCGAGGGAATCGCCGATCTCGGGGTCAGGGCACAAAGGAATAAATCGTTATCCTCTGAGTCGGCCACCTTTTTGGAAGATCTAAAACTGAGACAAGAATCGGTCGCCGGGGTATCGTTAGATGAAGAATCGGTCAACCTGATAAAGTTTCAACAAGCATTCAATGGCGCCGCACGATATATTACTATCGTGGACTCATTAATCGATCGAGTAGTCAACGGCCTCGGGATTACACGATAGGGGCTAAGGTAAAATTGTCATGAGAATCACAAACAACATGATCCAAACCCGGGTCCTTTCCAACCTTCAGTCCAATTTTGGGTCTGTCGCGCGGCTCCAGGATGTCCTGTCGACCGGACGCCAATTCCGGTTCCCCGAGGACAACCCGATCAACTATGTGAATTCACTCTCCCTACGCCAGGAGCTAAATGAAAACCGCCGCTTTTCTCGAAACATCGATCAGGCAGAGACGAGCCTCCAACTCGCAGAATCGACGCTCTCGGTCATAAACGACAGACTTCAAAGAGCGCGCGAACTCTCGCTTCAGGGAGCGAATGAAACCTTACCGCCTGAATCACAAGCCGCGATTGCAGATGAAATCGACCAAATTTTCGAGGATGTGGTGGAATTGGCCAACGCGAATTTCGATGGTCGCTTTCTCTTTGCTGGCGATAGAACTCAACGTCGGCCTTTTGAATTGATCGGTACCGCGGATGGAGCACAAGGCGTTCATTACCAAGGCGATTTTGGGGATCGATTGGTTGAGATTGGCCAAGGTGAATACCTGCCCATTAACCTCACCGGCCCGGCCGCCTTCTTTTCCTCAATCAACGAAATCACCTCGAGCGTCGCGGTCGATCCTGATGCCTTACTGGAACCGCAACTGACCGGGGTTGTCGATCCCCCGCTGATCCTCGCGGCCGGAGATTTCACCATCGATGGCGTCACCATAAGTTATGATCCAGCAACCGATTCTCTCAACGATCTCCAATTCGCGATCAATCGAAGCGTGACAACCGCCGACGCAAGGATTGATGGGAACGGTCAATTAATCATACGCTCATTGACCAGTCAGGATGTAAGTCTCGCGAATGGGACATCCAACATTTTGGAAGTTCTCGATCTCTTTCATCGAGTCGATGGCGGCGCCATCGCAGTCGGACCGATAACTCCTGCCACCACCCTTGCTTCTTTGGGGATAACTGGCGATGCGTTTGTCATCGACACGGGTGAGGCTGAGTTCGAGATCGACCTCGCCGCAGCCTCCGATATCTCGGATGTCATCGCTGCGGTGGCCGCATCAGGAGCACCTGTCGAGGCCTTCATCAATGGAGCTGGCACGGGCCTCACTTTTAGTGCGACAGAATCGGTCGAATCGCTGGAGATCCGATCGATCCGAAAGATTTTCGGATCGACCGCACTAGCACCGGGAACAGTGACCAACAATACGACTCTTGCATCCCTTGGAATTGCCTCGCCCGGATCCCTCGATATCTCCAATGATGGCGCCCTGACCACTCTCGATCTATCAGGTGCCACAACCGTTGAACAAGTGATCATTGCCATCAACACCCAGGTCAATGGAGTAAGCGCTTCCATCAACGCCGATGGAACGGGGATCGATCTTGAATCCGCGTTCTTCAGCAGTTCTCTGAGCGCAACCGATGTCGGTGCATCCACCATCGCCACAACCCTTGGATTCGCTCAAACTCGTACCGAAGACAGCGCCGCGGATTTTGCTTTACAAACACCTGGCGATGTCGATGAGACGGTCAGTGCGAACCTCTTTCAGACACTGTCCCAACTGAGCCAGGAACTCCGTACTGGAAACGCCAATCCCGATTCGATTGCGGTCTTTCTCAACGCATTCGAAGTCGATCTGCAGTCGGTTCTCACTAACCGCGCCGTGATTGGATCAAGAATCAACCGCCTCCAATCTTCTAACGATCGTCTCGATGTGTTTGAGGTCTTCGTGACAGAACTCCTCTCGGAGAACGAAGACGCTGATTTAGCGGAAACGATCTCAACTCTTGCCACCCAAAACAATATCCTCGAAGCGTCCTTAGCCAGCGCATCCAGGGTGCTCCTCCCATCGCTCATCGATTTCCTATTCTAGAGTTTCCTTTCCAATCCAAGATCGTTCCTTCATAATGGATGAAATGACCGATTCAACACCTCACCTCCTTCGTGTCGATCTCCAGCGTTCGCTGCGGCATAGCGGTATCCATCCCGAGGAACTTCCTGCGTTCCAACGAATCCTTCTGACTACGGATGGAATGGTGACAGAGATGCTGGAAGCGTTTTTCTGGGAACGCATGACAGTCATCAAACTTTCCCAGGAACAGACGAAGACCACTGAAGAAAATATCGACCTGGAAATCGATGAGGGGACATCAGTCATCAAGAGGGAGATCCTGCTCCAGGGAAAGGAGTCGAAACTGAACCGGCTCTATGCGTCGTCGATCCTCGTCCCAGACCGGCTCGATCAGAAGATGCGCGACGGGTTATTCAAAAGTAAACGGCCGATTGGACTTTTGATTCTCGAGGATCGTTTGGAAACTTTTCGTGAAATTCTAGATTGTGGGAGGTTACCTGACCCCATCGCCGCCAAGAGTTTCGGCATCCCCCCCGAAACCCTCATTGTTTACAGGACTTACCGTGTTTTTGCCACACGAAAACCTATCATGCTCATTACCGAGAAATTTCACCCAGGATTAGGCGAAACCAAAGAATAATCATTCGGTCCCGTGGCTCAGTTTGTCAAAGAATTATTCTAGACATTGGCTGAACCTGGGTGTAGCCTATTAGAAGACCTCGGGACTCCGCCCGAGTACTCGCAGAAGCAAGGGGATGGACTGAATGGTGGGAAAGTCGCCTGAACTCGACTTCATGGTGAATTACGAAATCCGATCAGCCAGAAGGTATCAACGATTCGTTTCCATGGTGATTGTGGGAAAGGGGGAGGAAGATGAAAACTTCCACACTCTGTTCCCAGATGTAGTCCGTGATAGCGATGAGTGTTTCTGTACCGACCAGGGGGCCTTTGTCCTCATGGGAGAAACCGATGGCACCGGCGCTCTGACCGCAATTGATCGTTACAAGGATTTTTTCGAGGGGACTGCCGACCTTCGATTCGGAGTGGCCTCCTTCCCTTTCGATGGAAACAGCGCGGATGAATTGATTTCTACCGCGGTGAGAAGGCTCAATCAGGCCCGAGATGGAGACAACGGGGCTGTTGTCACAACAGGCTAAGAAGCATTGTCTTTCGTCGCGGTCTCGAATCCCGAGGTGAAGGATTCCCTCCCAATCAGTTCTCCGACTTCATCCAATTCGATCCGGCCAAGAGAAGATCCAAACCCGTCACCTGACCATCCATGTCTATATCACCCACGAGATCGCCTCCCGCCAGTGCTGAAATAAGCGAAAAGAGATCATCGGGGTCGACATCTCCATCTCCGTCCAAGTCCCCCGGCAGCCCATCCATTCCCCCTTCCAGATCATTGGTTCTTCCGGGAGTGACATCTGCTGGTTCACGGACGACGAAGTTGGAAGATCCATCGAGCTCCCTTGCGAAGGACCCCCCATCGGCTTCTCCAAGGATATTATTCATTGTACCCGTTGCATCGTCTTCGTAACCCACCGACTCGATATCCCCAAATCCATCTTCAAGAAAGATCCGATCTCCACCGTTGCCCAATCTCGGCAACCCTGTAAACGTGGGAACTAAGAATCCTGTCGGTGTTCCCCCTCCAAAGACCACCACAAAGCGGCGAGGCGCGATGGTTGTCCCAGCGGGAAATACGAAGGCTCCTTCGCTCGGTCGGTTCTTGTCATCCAATGACCAACCCGATATGTCGATGGCTTGGTTCGTTGTGTTGAAGAGTTCCACAAACTCATCCTCGGACGCGCTTGCCCCACCATCATTGTTATAATCTCGAACAACTCCCCCCATGGAGGGATCGTAGGAGAACTCGTTGATCACGATGGTCCCGGGCAGTCCAGGACTGGAGAGCA
>JAJDBZ010000576.1 GCA_029261095.1 Candidatus Omnitrophota bacterium
ATGGGGTCCGAGGGGCTCGGAACCATTGGGTCGGTTCGACCATCGCTTAACACAGGCGGGATCGGATACCCGTCCAGATCCTCGGTCCTCGCTCTCCAAAACGCGGCTTGACGGGCCTGTTTGACCCGATCTTTAAAATCTTCCGCTACCACATTCAATCCCGGTCCGGAAACTTGCGGCCAAATCGCTTTGTCCCGCTCGAAAGCCGTCAAACCTTCCTGGCCGTAGTCTTCGACAGTGGCAAACAGCTGCCTCTCGGAAAATGTTGATCGGAGCTGGTCTCGAATCCCCACAACATAGGACTCACGATGTTCTGGGACTGCCATAAGCCGGGTAAAAAAAGGCTCAGCCTCATAGAACCACCAATCTGGATCGAATGCGGGGTCCTCGGTGATCATCCCGCCACCGGGGAATTGGCCCAGTGTGTTCCAAAGATCCTGGGTCCCGATATTCCAGGTTAAATCGAGATCCCACGGGTACGTCTCCCACCGACCATCGCGGGCAACATCCTGGTACAAGTAGTGATTCTGTTGGCCGCGGTCATGGTTGGCGAGGACCGAGTCCACACCGTACTTTTTCAGCACGTTGGGGAAATCGATTCGCGTATCCAGAAAATCTCTTTGACCAGAGACATCGGATCCATTCGAATCCATGTCGAAAACCCGTCCTGTAAGAGCGGGTGCGTTTAAGCCTCGGATCATCTCGATTAAGTCCGAATGGTTGGAATTCCTCCGATTCTTTTTCAGGTAACAGTGCTCGTAATTTTCCAAGGACGCATAAACCGATTCGTTTCCACGAAGCAGAAGATTCTGAAGAAAAAACGGTCCTCGATAACTCCATCGAGCTTTATAAAGCGATCCGTCTCCGTCACGTCCCCACCTCGAAAGCCATTCGTTGTCAGGGGATTCGATGTCGAGCAGGAGTCCCATCTCAATTCCATTCTGGTTGAGCCAGACATACCGGGTTCTGGGCGCGGGAACACCGGCGCGCCGATAGACTTCATGCGCCAGACGGGTCCGGATTCCCGCTTCGTTCCTGCGTGAGCGGTTGTTGTTCAAATCAAGTTCCCGCTTGCTCCCCATATGGTAATACCCCGGGCGGAATTGCAGCGAGACACCGACTCGAAACCCGCTGGACAAGGCATTATTGAGATTGTCCCAGCCCCGTGGCTTCCACTGTACATCCTCATAGATCTCCCCCTCGGATAAGTCGATGAAGGTGGCTGGAAAGGTGGGACGATTGAACCGAAAGATCCCCGAAGTCCCCGGTGCGAGTTCTCCAGAAGTCAGCATTTCAAAAAAGAATTGATGATACTCCGGAACCAGATGCAGAAAAAAGTTCGGGACACCGTAATCCGGAGCCGGGCCCGGGACATACGCGATGAGGTTTCTCGGATAACTTCCACGATGAGGGTAACGGTGGTCACCCCCCGAGGTGTCGGTCCACTTCAGGTAATACCGAACGATCGAGTTTGCCGCTTGCCCCGGGATAATCGCCCGAAAGCTCGTCTGGTTTGGAGAAGCATCGGCGGTCATAGCCGCGCATTGCCAGACTACTTCATCCGGGGTGGGGACCGGCCCCGTAAAACCGATCTGTTGGACGCTGTAACACAACTCGACCGAGTCCATTATCGAGATATCGTTAAATGTGGCCACAATTTCTTCGCTCACACTCGGCGTCAGCTGTGGACCGATCTCTTTGACCTCTCGCAAGATCGGAGTCTCGATGGGGCGGAGGACACTGTTGGGCTCACCCGGTGTTCCCCAGACCGCTCGGGGGGCCACCATCATCGGACCCGCACCCACCGTAGTTCCCGCCCCGAATGACACCCGGGCGCTTCCATGAATGACTTTGTAGCGTGCTGTGAAACGGTAGGTGTTCGCGGATGAGAGAGTCAGCGGGGCAGCCGGTTGAAACTGGACCTTGCGGGAAGTCGCGTTGCCGCTTTCGAGCGACCAATAGTGGTAGCAGTATTTTCCCGAACAAGCTTCTTCAGGGGAAGCGAAACCGGCATGCAATGTTCCCGTCAAGTTCCAATCGGAAGCATCCCCCGATTCGAAACCCCCGTCTGAGAGGAGGTTGATTCCAGGAGCGCTCAGGTCCTCGAGGTGGAAGTCATCGAACAAGAGATGAATTGAAACCGCATCGCCGATCCACCCCGCGCCATCGTGATCGGCAAGGAAGAAAAAGAAATCTCCAGCCACCGAGTTCAGGGTGACATCGATCGTCTCCCACCCTGCCGAGGCATCGTAAGTCAGGTCGCTCGCCGCCCAGGATTCGGGAGCGGAGTTGTCGAGCTCCGGGTTCCGAAGTTCCAATGTGGGACCGTCTCCGTCAGCGGCGGTTGGCCATGGCAGCGCGTCCAGATAATCGACCGAGTCGATCATTTGATCGGATGTGTTGATCAGGCGAATGCCCTCGCCGGAGTTACGAAGCTGGCCCGGGTAGGGTCCCAGCAGATTGGATAATCCGGGGTGAAGCGCGGACAGGGCTGTCGGGTTCTTAGCGACCACCCGGCAATCGCTGGCCGAAATCGTTGTCGAGGCGGGGAAGGTGTAACCCGCTCCATCCAGGGCCCACCCCGAAAGGTCGACAGCCCCCGGCCCGGTGTTGAAGACCTCAATGAACTCTTCGGCGGAGGAATCGGTGATGGGGTGATAGGCGATTTCGTTAATCAAAACATCGGCCTGGCTGGAAATGACCCCGATGGTCAAAAAAAAGCTATCAAAAAGGAAAACCCCGAGCTTCCTTATCAGACGAACGGTTTGGAATTTGGCGCTTGTCATGGGGAATCCACCATAACCCATTCAAACGGTCGGAACAATTCTTTCCTTGTGGCCCCCGGAGGGAAGCCTGAGTTTCGGGAGGAGGTAAAGTTTTCCACTGGAGAACTGCGGCCTTTGACATTGGGGATTTCCCGTTTTTATCCCAGAAGATCCGCCAACTTCCCTTCAGACCCACACGTTTTCCTGAGTGAGGTAAACAAAAGAGATATCTCAACTATCTTTTGTCACTTGATTTATGATGATTTAGTTGATAATATAGATGAATTCAATGGTCTCTCCGAAGACCAATTTTGAGAGAAGAGGGGAAAGACAATGAGGGGATTAGCAAAGTTTCTTTCAGGAAACTCGTCCGTAATTCTGGTGGGTTGCGGACTATTGTTCGGTTGGTTCGGCGGCGGAGGTTCGGACATGAAGGGGGGATATCTCCCGGATTCGCAGGGTGTGGACCATTATACCTATGTAAATGGTCAGTACATTCCAGTCCCATACGCATACAACCCATACCCAGATACCAGCACCTTTCACTATCGTAATCCGCCTGTATATGGAAACAATCTGGACCAACTTCAGGGTTCCACTCCGGGTCTGTATGCCAAACCCTTCGAGGGGCGCGCCACGTATTTCTACAAATAGCGCCCACTTGAGGATCTAACCAAAAGGGGTTGGCGCGAACGGAGAATAAGAGTATTCTCCCTCTCTTTGTGGTCGGATTGTGGCATTTTTGCTTACCGATTCGCAAGCGTTTTATCGATTATGAAGCCCCTGCGGGCTGGAGAATT
>JAJDBZ010000577.1 GCA_029261095.1 Candidatus Omnitrophota bacterium
CTTCTTGAGCGGCCCCTCCGCCCTCTCCCAAAACTCGAGTTGAGTGGCAATCTCCCCATACAATGCATAGGGTGCTTCTTCAGTGGAGTCAGTCAACTCAAGGGCAACCTCGAGTTCGTCGAGAGCTTCCATTCTCTTCCCCTGCTCCTGAAGGATGAGTGCATGATTAGTCCGATACTGAACATTTTTTGGGGCCAATGCCACTGCTTCTCGGACCAAGGGTTCCGCTTCGTCCAGGGCTTGTGCCCGGGAAGGGGATCCGTAGGGGACTTGTTGGAGGCTTTCCCAGGCTTCCTTTTGGAAATGCCAGGCGGATTGGATCTGGTCCCTCCAAAGAATTTTTGGAGTCACCGCATTAATCCCCCAAACCCCAATGCCCGTCAATGCCATGACGACCAACCAAAGGGCCGAAACAGTCAGGGCAAAGCGGAAGCGTTGCGAAACACCGGATTCAGATGTCATAGTCCCATTATGGAAGGAGAGTCCAAATCTTTGAACACCTGGACCTCTTCACCATCCAAAGTTATTCTCAACCCTACTGAACCCCTCAAAGGAGCGAATTTCATGAGTCAAGAAGCCGTGCTGGGATTTCATCAACTACTCGAAATGTGCAAGAAAAGTACCCTGAGAAACTGTGAAGGAGTAAAACCGGAGGACCGATTCCGTCAGCTGAAGGAGGGAAAAGCCCACCCACTTTGGTTATTGGGACATCTCGCCAACACCATCGATGTCGTCGGAAATCTCTGGACCTATAACCAACCTCCGGTGGTGGCCAAGAAATACAAATTCAAGTTCGCCCCGGATTTCGCTGGTGGGGACCCGATCACCGCCGAACCGGATAATTATCCACCATGGGAAGAATTGCTGGAAGATTACTCAACCGCCTTCGATTCCTTTCTTGAAAAGGTCAAGCAGACACAGGATCAGGAACTGCCGGAAGATCCTCGAGGTCCGGTTCGTGAGGATAAAAAGGATTTCTTCAATTCTATCGGAAAGAATATCCAGGTCATGATTCTCCACGATACCCATCATAGTGGGCAGGTTTCAATGATCTCGAAGCTGAGCGGTTGATACGATGGTCTTTTTGGGGAAACTCATTTTCAGCATCTACTACTGGACCTTCTTCGTCATCGATGCATTGATCATGTTCACCCTCTGTTTTTTAGCATGGCTCTTCACTTTCTGGTGGGATCCAAGGGTGAGGTTGCTCAACATGGTCTCGGCGTTTTGGGGAGCCTGTCAAATCTATTGTAACCCCCTGTGGAAAGTCTCCATCGAGGGTCGGGACAAGATCGATCCCAATATTCCTACGCTTCTGGTCACAAACCATCAATCCAGCTTTGACATCTATTTCCTATACATGCTTTATAAACCCTTTCACTGGGTATCCAAGAAGAGTAATTTCTATGTCCCCCTTGTCGGTTGGAACATGGTCTTGATGCGCACAATCGGATTTGATCGGGAAGACCGCAAGGATATCCTTCACATGGTGAAAGCCTCGGTCAAAAGGTTGGAATCGGGAATTTCCTTGATGATCTTCCCGGAAGGAGAGCGTGCGGCCGACGGTCGGATGATCCCATTCCTTGGCGGGGCGTTCGCTGTGGCCAAGCGAGCAAAAGTTCGAATCCAACCGATCGCTCTATCGGGAGTCTATGACATTCTTCCCAGGGGTCAGTGGATGCTCAACCCCTTCGCCCACCTTAAGTTAACAGTTCTCGATCCGATCCCGTTAGAAACCGTTGAAGAACTGTCCACTGACGAGTTAGCAAAACTGACTCAAGAGAAAATCGCAGAGCATCTCCCGCCCGAAGCGCTTCCATTACCCGAGGTCCAAGAGGAATCGACCGGCGACACAACAAGTCCAGAATCCAATGAGAATCGTTCGGGATAGCGGCCTGAACCAGATGAAAACGAAGTCTTAGTTGTCAGATAATCCGTCTTCTAGATCAAGGTGACGGATCACGAGATTCTTATAGGCTACCGGACCGTGGTCGCCTTGGAACATCAATGGGCCTTTGGGTTGCTCGTCCTCGAACCCGGCTGCCCGCGTCGGTCCGGTCACCTCGACATTCTCGTGAATCCCCTGGCCGTTGTGAACTACTTTGATGAATTTCGCGTTCTCGGTCTTGTTGCCATTCTCATCGAAACGGGGGGCGCGAAAGATCACATGGAATGATTGCCACTCACCGGGCGGGCGGCTGGCATTGACTCGCGGGGGGACACCTTCGAAACCCTTTCCATCCTGCCAGCGTTGATAGATGCCACCACAATCGGAGTGTTCCGGGTTTTCCTCACCCCAACTATCAAGTACCTGGATCTCGTATCGACCCATGAAATAGACTCCAGAATTCGATTCGGGGGGAACCATAAAAACCACCTTTGCCTCCACATCGGCGTGTTCCACTATTGAAAAAAGGTTGACCGTTTTTCCTTCAGGCCCATTTACCAGAATCCCCGTTCCGACCCCCGTGTAATTGATTTTTTTCGATCCATCCGCGGCCGCCCAAGCTCCGCCGACGTTCAGCCAGGTCCCTGTCTCACCTTTCCAACCCTCCATTCCCTTGGGTTGGATCAATTCAATCCATGAACCATCGGGGGCGGAAACCGCCGATTGAGAAAGGGTGAGTCCCAGAATAAAAAATCCAATCACAAACCGCATGTTCTTAAGTCCTCCAGGTACAAAAATTTCCTGATCCCTCTGCCGAGAGATTAATTGATCGGTAATCCTTTTCGTTCTTCGGTAGACACCAAGATGGATTAGCTGTCCAACGGGTCTGGCGCTCCTTCAGAAATCAATTCGATCCCGGAAAGAATGGGTAAATGCTTCGATTCAGGTACCGAAGGGACCAACTCGATGATGAGTTGGCCAGTAATCTCGACCCCTGACAATTCCCGAGAGATGCCGCGGTTCAATCCTTTCGCTTCTTTGACCACATCGAAGTTCTCCAATACCTTCTTCCCCTGGATAACGACATCGAAGACTCGATCTCCGGGAGCGATGTCTTCTGTCTCGGCGAAATGAAGACGGATCTTGTACATCAATGTCTGGGTCGGAGTGGCCAGGGAAGTTTCGAAAGCTGCCATCAAATCGGGGGTATGGGCATTCTTCTCGAAACCCTGGATGTCTTCTTCGTCGAGACCGGATGGAAAGAGATAGGGATGAATCGTCAGTGTCGCAGCGCCTTCGAAACCCGAGGCGGCAACCCACTGCGGCGATCCCTCATTGGTAGATTCGTTCTTCTCAATTTCGGAGGCGTGGTTACGGTAAAGTTCCGGATGGTCGGATTTTAAGTCAATCGACAACTCCGGCGAGGGTCCACCTACACTCGGGAACTCTAACCAAAAGGTTCCATCGGGATCCATTCTGTCGCCGGGGGCTCCCAAGTTAATTCCAACGTGCTGGATGGGAGTCGGTTTTTCGGGAGAGGGATAGAAATTAAAACTCCAACCCTCGAGAGTTGGCGTCCCGACAAAATCTTCAGGCATGTGAACCAGAGCCAATGAGGTCTGATTTTGGTAGGCGCATGTACATGTCCGTGTGTAATCTGGAGCGTTCAAGATTCCATCCGCCGCGACCAGGTTGGATGTGCACCCCGATCGAAATCCTCCCAGAGTCGATGTGCCCAAATTCTTGGTGAGATCGACAAAGGCAGCCGATGCCGATCTAAAAGTGAGTAAGTTTTCGCAAGCGATGGCGGTGTTGCATCCTTTGAATCGGACCCACGACCATGGGACCGGATCTCCAGTCACAGGATGAGGGGTCATGATTCGCTCTCCCGTATGGATATTGAACGCCATCGCAGGCGGAGCGTGTGTGTTACTCCCACCGGTCTGAGTGATCACCCAGTCGTGATAGAGAATACAGGGGCCCCCATATTCGAGATCATTTTGCCAGAGCATCCCACCATCGGTGCCATTGTAGGCCGCCATTCCCTGACCGACCTCATCATCGGCTCGGTCGCCCATGTCACTGCCACCCTGAAAAAGTACGTCCTGTTCAGCGGAATAACTGAGCCATGTTCCAAAGACATTGTCTTCGGTCTTCCAGATCTCCTCCCCAGTGGAAATATCGAAAGCATGGATAGTCGGATTCGACCGAGGAGCAAGGCCTCGTCTTTTCAATAAGGACAAACGCTGCTTGGAGATGCTGTCCATACAAAAGACTTTTCCGTTTCCAGCGACAATCGTGTTGTGGCGAAAATTTGAATCCGCTTCGTGAGTCCAATGGACCTCTCCAGAGTGGCGGTCCATGACAATGAGGTGCTTGCTACCCACTCCAAATCGATTGTTGGTCTGAAGCACCAGTTTGCTGTCATCTTCGTCTACATGTTGCGGCACGGCGCCCGCGATCAAATAATCCTCATAGATTCCGATGTATCCCCAGTTCGGGTCATTGACTCCCGATATCTCAGGTAATTCAAAAATCTTAACCGTGTCCCCTGTGACTGGATCGATGACCAGACAATGCTCTTCCATAATCAAGTAAAGAGAGTCCGCTGTGGCAATAAAATTGGTGCCATACTGGTTTGCCCCGGGAATATGCCTCTGGTTGTAAGTCAGGTCATAAGGATCGTCGACATAGGAGTCGCTGTAATACATATCAAACGTGTTCAGATTGGGAAGTTCCTTCCTCCACAAGATCCGACCTGTGTATACATCGCGCGCGCTCAACACCTGAATTCCTTGAATGAACAACCGGCCTCCAATGATCTGTTGGGGAGGCCCATGACCGTGCCGTGGAAGAACATCGAGATGGGATGGACCGCCAAACCAAAGAATCCCAAGGGGTGCTTTCACTAATTGGTCTTTTGAAAACACCGTGTTACCCACATCTCCATACTGATGAGTCCAGGGAGCCGAACCCGGAAGCGAACCCGCTTTCGTTAAAACCAGGCCGTTTTCCAAAGTTCTCCATTCGGCGTTCGGTAGATCCGCCTCTGCAAGAGCTGATTCGAATTCGGATCCTTCGTCTCCGCCAAATGGTAGGATCGCCTTTCCACCATAGGGTCGGAGGCAATCGAAAACGACCTTCGCCACTTTTCCTGGGTCCACATCCTTCATCGATGACAAATTCTCGGAGGTGATCACACTCGCAAAATAGGGGGAAACGGGTGAGTCAGTGATCCGTTCGGAGACCAGTGTAATTCGTCTCCCGTAGATTCCTTGTTCGCTCCAATGGTCTTTCAGTGAATCGACTTTCTTTGAGTCGGGTTCATAAACAATGACTTGGAGGTCAGTGGTTTTCACCAGAGCTTCCGCAAGTTGACCTGTCCCGGCTCCGAGCACCACAGCGTATCCCCCGGTCGCATCGACCTCGGATAGAATCTCTTGAGCCCGGTTTGTCCATTCGTCCGTCAAACTGAACTCGGGCTGAGGGTGTGAATGGTGGGAGGGATCGCGACTCTCGCCGCCATAGCAATAAAGTTGTCCCTCTTTGGTAACCACGAACAGTTTGTTATCGGCTGCAATTGCAGTAAAAGGATCGCCATCGATCGATGTCTGCCAAGCAAAATCTGAAGTCATCGGAACCTCAGGTTCCTCTTCTCCCTGGGGAACTCCAGTCCCATGTTCGGGTTCGGAAACCGCCGCGACCATACCGTTGGTGCCGCAGAAAATCATGGAACCCGCCTTGAAAAAGACACGATTCACAGGTTTCTTTAGCTCCCACTGGACTGGAAATGAAAGCACTTTCTTGGTCCGTCCACGACGGTCTGTGATTCTCTTTGTTTCGGGTTCGAGAACAATCGACCGAATCATCCCTTCGTTTTGGCTTCCAAAAGCTTGGGGTCGAATGGGCATCTGTGACTCGATGACAGAAGTCCCTTCCGCAACACTCGCCTTGGCAAACTGAAAGTTGGCTGTCTCCCCATCCTCAGAGTTGAATAACACTCCGAAGGTACAATGGTAATCATCGGCGACAGTGACTTCATATCCACCATACTTGGTATTGGCATCGTAATAGAGGAGTTCACCCGTCAATCGATCGTAAACAGCCGGGACAGATCTCCCTCCTGCCACAAACAATTTGTCCTCGCTTGCCGCCAGATACCCCTGAGGAGCGATACCCGCAAATGCCGGGCTGGAATGAGGTTGGAGTATATAACTGGACGAGCTGCCGCTATTGCTCCATAGCGTTGTTCCCGATTCAGCATCGACTGCATGAATATAGACTCCCATGAAGGGCCAAATGCTCGCCGCAAAGTAGACGGTGCCGTCGTAAAGGACAGGTCCCCCTCGGGCTGGCCACATCGAAACCAAACGCTCGTTCCCGAAAATACGGTGGTCTGAGGGTCCCCCTCGAACTTTCCATTGGATTTTTCCATCCTGACTCTTAGCACAGTAGAGGTGACCGTCATCGGAAACGAAATAGAGGTGATCTTTCCAGGCGACAGGAGCGAAACGGACCGGCCCACCTACGATGGTTTTCCAGATCTCCTCTCCGGTCGCTGTGTCGTAGGCGGTTACACTGTCTTCCGCCATCGACCCCACGAACAATCGGTTTCCTTGGACAATGGGCTCGTAAGACCGGTCAAATTGGAGTTTATATTGGGTGAATGGCCAGCACGGTTTTGGAGCGCCGAGATCTCTGGACCAAAGAAGATTCAGATCCAAAGGGAGACTCTCTGAGATTTTCGCGGTTCGCTTGCTGTCCGCTCGCCATGTTGGCCAATCTCCTCCAAAAGATAATGATGGGAAGGTGGAGATGATTAGCCCCACAAACAAGGTCAAGGTCGGGATCATTCTATACATTGGCACTTAGCGTTCCTTATTGGGCGTTTGATACCTGATTCATTTCAGTTGTAACCGTTAGTTTAATCGAAAATCGATGAGATTCTACGTGGGAAAGAATCTAAAGAATGTCAAGTTTTCTTGGCAATTCGTTTGACCCAACGGGCCTAATGTGGCAATGTACCCCGGTTATTTGTACTTGTTGACCATAAAAAACCTTCACCCAAAGAGGGAGGAATACTGTGATTTTATTGAAAAACCTTATGTTGCTCTTGATCGCTACCGCCATTTTGGTTGCATCGAGTGATTCTCTCGCTCAATCCACCGATCCGGCAGTCACCCCTATTCGAACACTGAACCAGATTACTCAAGACAACACGTCAGCCACAATTGAGGGAAGAATCGTTAGACAAATCAAGAAAGATGAATTCATTCTGCAAGATAACACGGGATCCATCCTGGTGGATGTGGAGCGCGAGATTCATTTTGGAATCCGAGTCGGCCAACGGATAAGAACAAGCGGAAAACTAGACATCAACTTTCTGGGCAACCTGCGTGGATCGCGTGAATTCAAAGCGACCCACATTACCGTTCTCGAAAATATCGATGACATTCCCACGACGGACCCTTCGACCCGTCCCGACATCCGATATATCAGCAATGTTTATATGACTGGTAAGGATGGGGAGTTTGTCACTGTCGCGGGACGAATTGTGCGCCGGCTCGATGCTCGAGAAATCATCATTCGCGACGATGCGGGTGGGGAGATCATTGTCGACGCAGAATATAGCCGCTTTGGCAATATCCCCCTCAATGTCGGGCAAGAAATTGTGGTGACAGGTGAGTTGGATATATATTGGGGCGGACCATGGCTCGAGATCGAAGCGAATCGAATTGAGGTGGTCAAGGAAAAAGTCATCCGAAAAGAACCTCCTCTGGAGATCATAGTCATTCCCATTTCAGAAGTCCTTTTCGAATCCAAAAATGAGGATTTTGTGACCATCACAGGCACCATACTTCGCCGTATCGATCAGGATGACTATGTCTTCCAAGACGATACAGGAACGATCACGGTTGATGCCGACCCTCGCCGGTTCTCACATCATGGTCTAACAGAAGGAAGAATCTACACGGTTACCGGTCGGGTCCATGTCAACCTCGATGGGCACAAAGAGGTACACGCCCTGATTATCACCGCCCAGAGGGGCCGAATCGTCGAAGAAACCGAAACCCTCAATTTGGAACCGGAAATGCCCATTGCCAGTGTTTATTATGAAAAAGTCTCGGGTGAAAGAGTCACTGTGGCCGGATCGATCATCCGTCTCGTTCCACCCAACGATTTCATCATGCAGGACGATACCGGGTCGATCGTTGTGAATGTGCCGGAAGGCAAATTCGAGAAACTCGATCTATCCATCGGCAGGTTTGTGATCGTCAAAGGGATCGTAGACGCTGTCGAGGGCACGGTTAATGAAATTGACGCTACGGATGTATCGGTCCGGAAACGACCTGGGGAGTAGCCCGAAGTTTTCGAGGGGGATTAAAAAAACTGAAAGGGCTGAGTTGAAAGACTCAGCCCTTTTTGTATTCACAAAATTGTATACCCTGAATAGGGCTGGGTGTATGGACAACGTGACGCTGCCAATGAGCGCTGCAATTCGGATTCTTCAGTAGAGTCACAATGGACGTAGCATCATGAGAATAATTGTCAAAAACTCTTCGGTCTTTCTTCAACTCACACTGCTAACCATCATTCTTTTCATGGGGGAGCTGGCTTTTCCGAATCGTTCGCATGCGAGTGAAATCTGGGACTTCAGGCACTTTCAAACCCCGGAAGGCAAATCCCTGGCGCGTTCTCGCGACATCGTGGAAGACTCGACTGGAGGAATATGGGTAGCTACTTGGGGGGGAGGCGTTCACTACTTCAACAAGACAAAGTGGAAAAACTTTACGACGAATGATGGACTGCCTGGAGACTGGGTCCGTTGTGTGGAAGAAGATTCGAGTGGGACGGTATGGATTGGGACTGGAGACGGCCTCGGAAAAGTCGTTCGGGACAAGGTGGTCAGAGTCGTGCCACCCCCTTCGATGGGCCTTTCCCTCGACAACATTTATCTCCTCGAAAAAATGAATGATGGGACGATCTGGATTGGCGACGATCAGGGAAATGTCCTCTCCTTTGATGAAAAAAAGTCTGAGCCTTGGACCGTCATTCTGGATGCGAATATCAGCGGTCAAAGTCGCGTGGATAGCTTGGCGGAAGAAGAGGATGGGACCATCTGGGTGACCCTTAGGGATCGGCATTTGCTCAGGTTCGACGGGAAATCCTGGCACCATACTGAGGTAGGAGGCCCAGCTCAATGGTTAGGCATCGGCCCCCGTCACGCTCCCAATAACACCTTACTCGCGGTCAATCGGTTCGATATCCCCATTTTTCGCAAGGTCGATGGAGAGTGGGTTCCCTTCCCGGATTGTGGTCGACAGGTCTACGCCGTTTCCATGTCTCCGAGCGGTCATTATTACGCGGGAACGGATTATGGAGCTTTCCGTTTCATCGATGGAGATTGGCAGCAGATGGATTTAGGTCGTGAGGTGGGGCGTCCCGAAATCGACTTATTTCACTTTGCACGCGATGGAAGTCTGTGGATCGGGACTCGCGAGGGACTGGTTCATGGATCCATCCCTCCCTGGGTAAAAGAGCAGAATCACGAGAACGAAACTGTGATCATGAAGATCTTGTACGAAGAAGAGGGTGATGGTTCGTTGGTGGGAATCGACAACAGAAATCACCTTACTAGGAGAGTCGGAGAGAATTGGGAACCTATTG
>JAJDBZ010000578.1 GCA_029261095.1 Candidatus Omnitrophota bacterium
ATCGATGGAGAAGTACGGCAACGACAAACCGGATCTCCGATTCGGTCTCGAACTTGTGGAAGCCACCGACATCTTTTCGGAATGCGAACTGAAAGTATTCAGCAGCCAAGTCAAATCGGGCGGTGCGGTGAAAGTCATCCGAGCCGAGGGGGTCGCCGATCGGCCAAGAAAATTCTTTGACGATGCGGAGAAGTTTGCCAAGAACGAAGGCGCCAAAGGGCTTGCCTGGATTGCGTTACGCGAGGGAGAGTGGAAGGGTCCCATTGTCAAATTCCTGAGTGAGAAAGAGAAGGCCGCTCTTGCCGAGCGAACCGGAGCGGTCGAAGGGGACGCACTTTTCTTTGGCGCCGGTGATCGTGGCGCGACCAACGAACTCCTCGGAAAGGTTCGTACATTCCTCGCCAATACTCTCGATCTCATCGACAACAGCAAAGCGCACTTTTGTTGGATTGTCGACTTCCCGATGTTCGAATACAACGAAGAAGATCAGAAAGTCGATTTCTCTCACAACCCTTTTTCAATGCCCCAAGGCGGACTCGATGCGCTTGAGAACAAAGATCCCCTCGATGTCCTCGCGTACCAGTACGACCTGGTCTGCAATGGTGTCGAACTCTCTTCCGGCGCGGTCAGGAACCATCGTCCGGAGATCATGATCAAGGCTTTCGAGATTGCCGGTTATGATGAAGAAACAGTCAAATCGAAATTCCCCGCATTGTGGAACGCGTTCCATTTTGGCGCTCCTCCTCACGCGGGTATCGCGCCTGGTTTTGACCGCATCGTGATGCTCCTCGCCGACGAACCCAACATCCGCGAGGTCATCGCCTTCCCGCTCAACCAGCGAGCGCAGGACCTGATGATGAACGCGCCCGCAGAAGTGTCTGACAGGCAACTCAAGGAGCTTCATCTCCAGATCAAGCATCCGCCGAAAATAGAAGTCTAGGAGAAGACCCCGCCTCTGTTCCCCCTCTCCACAGGGTGGAGAGGGGGTTAGGGGGAGAGGTTATAAAGAATTCATCCCTCCTCCTAAACCCCTACTTGTGCTAGCATTGGTAATGAATGCTTCGGAGGTGCGGACCACTGTATGTCCAGCAACGCCACACGAAGACAAGACCCCTGGAACTGATAGATCTGGTTCCCCTATTTGGTAGTGGAAGAATGATCCAAAAGATACTAATTGGGCTTGGCTTGCTCCTCATGATATTGGTCATTCTTTTGACTGAACACGTTTTGCGAAGAGGTGCAACCGATGATGATGAGGAACTGTTCGGTGAGTTGGTTCGAAGCCAAATGACTACTCAGATTTTAGACGAAGCCCAATCTACTTTTGGGCCATGGGTTTCTATCCATGGAACTCTACCATCTTCCTTGGATGACCTATTTGAAGATGAAGGTCAAGGGTTTTATGGTTTGGCAGACCCCCTTGACCCTGACCCAAATGGGGAATTGAAATATAAAAGAATCTCCGATGAATATGGCATCCTCTACTCTGTTGGTTATGATGGTATTGATGATAGGGGTAAAGTCATCTACCGCCATTCGAGTGCCCCAATCGTCATAGAGAACTTTTCAATTCTGACCGCTCCGGAGTCCAGAAGAGCTACAGTTGAGAGCCTCCCGGAATTTGCCCAGATTAGAGGCGATATGGTCTTTTTTCTGGCGGTAGTCGATTGTGCTAGCGGGGAACAAAAGTGCTTGAGTGCAACCTATTTGTCTCCGCCAGATCAGCCCCAGCAATAATTCCAGACCCATTGTGTGGTGTGGGGCGTCATCAGAGATCTCCGAACCCAGTGGATGCGGGAGGATCAGTCCGCGCAGGAATGAATTCCGGCGCTATCCATACGAAGTCGGCTTCGCCGACTGAAGGCTTCAGTCCTGAAGGGACTTGGTATGGTTAGCCCAGGGTTTTAACCCTGGGCGGCCAGGCTGTGGATTCGCCGAGTTCATAGCACCTGTCCAAATCCTCACCGGGCACACCGCCAGCACGAGCAGCAAAGCTTAGAACCCTCACCCCGATACTGTCGCCCTTGCCTGCCAACTTGAGTCCTTACCCCATCTTCGTTTAATCTCCCTGGGTCCCTTCGGGGAGGCTCGCCCTTTGCCTGTGTCAAAACTATTGGTTTTGCAGTGAGGAGAATGAGGAATGAAAGTCGGGTTAAGCACTTACAGTCTTTATGGAGCCATCGAGAAAGGCGAAATGGATGTTCTCGCCATCATCGATTGGATCGCAAACAATGGCGGCGAGCATGTCGAGATCGTTCCATTCGGTTTTACAATGAACACCAAAAAGAGTCTCGATGAAGTTCGGAAGCGGGCATCGGGCCAAGGTCTTGAAATCTCCAGTTACACCATCGAAGCCAACTTGATTCAATCCTCCAAAAAGAAGTTTAACGAAGAGGTGGACCGCCTCAAAAAAGAGGTCGACAAAGCTCACCGCCTCGGCGTGAAACTGATGCGCCACGATGTCGCCTCGAGGGAACCCTCGGAGGCCACCATTCAAAACTTCATGGGCGACCTGCCGCGATTGGTCGAGGGTTGCCGGAAGGTGGCCGATCACGCGGCTCAGTACGGAATTGTCACCAGTGTTGAGAATCATGGGTACCATTGCCAGCACAGCGACAGAGTTCAGTGGCTTGTGAGTTCGGTCGACCGGTCCAATTATAAAACGACTATCGATTGTGGAAATTTCGTTTGTGTCGATGAGGACCCGGTTTTCGCGGTTCGAAAAAACCTTCCGATCAGTTCGATGGTTCATGTGAAGGACTTTTATATCCGGCCGTTCGATCAGGATCCAGGAGAGGGATGGTTTCAATCTTCGAATGGGACTTTCCTGCGTGGCGCGATCTTTGGCCAAGGGGATTTGGATGTCCGGCGTATTCTCGATGAAGTGAAGAAATCCGGTTACGATGAATACATCTCTCTGGAGTTCGAGGGTATGGAGGAATGCAGGGAAGCCAGTAAGATCGGGATGGAGAACATCCGAAGAATTTGGGAAGAAGTGTAAGGAGTCTTTCGATCATGTCATCCAATTATCTCAATGAACTTTTCGACCTCGAAGGTAAGGTCGCGGTCCTCTTCGGGGGTACCGGAGAACTAGTCGGAACCATCGCTGAAGGATTCGCGGCGGCGGGTATGAAAGTGGTCCTTTGCGGACGAAGCGAAGAGAAAGCGAAGATCCGAATCGACAACATTCTGAAAAACGATTCCGACGCGGAGACACTATTCTGCCAGGGTGAGGTGAACAAACGCGAGGACATCGAGAAAACTTTGGAAGAGACTTTGGACCGCTTCGGCCAGGTGGATGTACTAGTGAATGGCGCAGGGGTCAATTCGCCCACGCCTTTTCTGGAAATCACCGATGAAGAGTTCAACCGAATTATGGACACCAACCTGCACGCGGTGGTTGCGGCCTGCCAGGTTTTTGGCAAACATTTTTTGGGAATGGGAAAACCGGCGGGAATCCTCAACATCACCTCAATCTCTTCGAACATCCCGCTTTCCAAAGTCTTTACCTATTCCGCCTCGAAAGCGGCTCTGCTCAACCTGACTCGCAACCTGGGCCGTGAGTGGGCGAAGGACGGAATCCGAGTCAACGCTCTCACACCA
>JAJDBZ010000579.1 GCA_029261095.1 Candidatus Omnitrophota bacterium
ATGAATCGCAACACTTGCCCGTCTCGGTCATAAAAGATGACGTTGTCCGGATATTCCAATTTCTTGGGATCGAAGTGGACAAAGACGAACAGGCTGACCAACAGCAGACAAACGGCGCCACCGGCGGCTACTAGCGCCATCAGTAGTTTTCGTACACGCTTGGAAAGGAGTCGGTTCTTCATCTTGTTTTTTCCGATCGATTACTGGGCCTCGATCTCGACCCGCGTTTCCGGGGTGAATCCACAGATCTCCGGTGTATACATCAACTGAACTTTAGTGGGCGGCATCCGAAAATCTCCCTCGCAAACCGCGCGAGCGTAGTAACTGTACTGATAGGGGCCCTTCCAAATCTCGTCACGAAAAGCCACGACTCGGGTGTCCCGCATCTCGAAGTGGTTCGGAATGAATCGGTAGTAACCATCCTCCCAATATCTCGAACGAACCTCGTCCTCGCCTGATACTCCGACCGGCTCTTCCGTAGCCAGCGCGCTATTGATCGCCACCAAACCGGCGGGCAAGGGATCGTCAATGACCACATGGTGATTCCGGTTGTCCTTATCGGCTTCAAATTGAATCGTGACTTTGACCACGTCGCCAACTTGAATGGTCTCAGAGTTCGCCATGTTCTCAATGGTCTTACTGACCTTGAAACCGTTCGAGTATCCTTTCTCGGCGAAATCCAATCGGGGGTAAGTCAATTCCATCTGGTAGGAGAGAGGGAAACTCGCATCGGAGACCACTTCAATACTCGGATTTGCCATGAGATTCATCGGGTCGATCTCAAAAGTCTGGGAGGAGGCTGGTTCAAACCGGAATGGTTGGTCATCTTCTCCTGTCACTGACACATGCCCGATCACCTCGAAGATGGGGGTCGTCAGATCCCCAAAGTATTGGCCAAGCGCGAGCAGCGACCATCCCGTGTCGCTGGTCGAGGTCCAGCGGCCGCTCGGTTTCATCGCTGCGAGGAGCTGGTCGGCCAATCCCTGTTGGATCACCGCGTCTGCTTGCAGCATGTGACCCGCGAGAAGAGCCACCGCCCTCTCCCGATAGACCGCGTTGAAGACGAGGTTGGTCCGGGTGATTTCCGCCTGAGTGAAAAGTTCATTCAGGGTGCTCTGGATATTATTGAGTGGCAAAAGATCGAGAAGTTTGGCGGTCATCAGCGCCAGAAAACGACTCTCGCGGCCCAACCCATCGTATTCGCGATCGAATCTGGAGGTGCGTTGCTCTTCCAGGTGGTGGGCTTTGGCGAGAATGTATTTGGCCATCGTCTGGTAGTCGGTGTTGCGCCGATTGCCCTGTTGGCTGGATTCCGCCTGCTCCTGCAAATAATCCAAAGCCTCGGACATCGAATTCTCCGGGATTTCAATTCCAGCCTCCTTGGCGAAAGTCAGGGCGGTCACCGCGTACAGAGTCCCCCAAGCATCCGGTGTTCTGTTACCCGGCCAATAAGAAAACCCTCCCGAATCGGTCTGCATGCTGAAGATGCGGTCGACGCCCTTTTGCAGGAATGGATCGACTTCCTCGACCGAGAATCCTGGGATCAACCCTTTCTCGATCACGGAACGCAGGCCGGCAAGTGGAAGAACTCCCGAACTGGTCTGCTCGATGCACCCATAGGGATATTTCAGAAGATACCGAAGGCTGGGACCGAGTCTCAGAAAAGCGGAACCCGACAGGGTTAACGTACTGTTAAAATCTTCCGGATTGACTTCGTCCCAAGGAATGTGTTTGGTTTCTTCAGGGAAATGGTAATCGATCGAAGCGAGACGGGTCAGGGTTCCGTATTGGATATCCTTGTGAATGACCAACCCCGATTCCACGGGGATCTCGATCCGAACCCCGTCCTCTTCCTCGCCAAACCGACCAGTAACTGTGAGTTGAGCGGTCCCCGAGTGAAGTGCGGTTCCTTTTACGGGAACTTGGATTTGGTCGTTGGCTCTCATGAATGGTGAAGGCGTTAGCAGATCGAGAGACAAGTTCTCGGAAGCATCGACTTCAACCTCGACCGGTCCCTCCTGATCGGTATGGTTGAACAGTGAAATATTGAACTGAAACTCGTCTCCTCGAGTGAAGAACCTTGGAGCCCCTGGCTCGAGATAAAAGTTCTTGACCACAAGCGCAGGTTTCTGGACGCTTCCGAACCGGCCTCCTTGATCACAGGCCACCGCATAGACTCGGTATGTGGTCATGGTGTCGGGAAACTCGAATGAAAACTTCACGTGACCACTGGCGTCGGTCACCAAAGCCGAATTGAAATAGGCGACCGGATTGAAATCCTCACGAAGTTGGATTCCGACTCCATACCCGAGAAGAGCGCCACCACCCCCGGTGATGGGTTGGTTGAGGATCGGCTCATAAGGGGTTTGGTTTTGGAGCGATTGCCTGGTTTCTCCCGTGAAAACCGACAGAGGCAATTTGAAGTCGAGGAGATTGTTCAGGTTGGGCGTCGTGTATCCGGTTAACGCCAAAACCTGTTCATCCACAACCGCCACGGCCACTTCGGCAACAGTGAGGGCCCCGGATTCGTCTTTGACGAACAAATCGATTTCCATTTGGTCTCCAGGCTGGGCCCTCAACTCCTTCTCATCAGGTGCGATCGCGATGTCCAGGCGCCCCACCTCGTTGCGGACCTTTACTCCAACAGCCCCATAGACAAACACGGGGGCCTCAGAGTCGTACTCTTCTTCGTAAGTCGGGAAGTCGCCTCTCGGCACGATTCCGAGAATGGAGATATATACATTCGGCCGGAAGTCATCCGACACCGGAATGATTATTTCGTCATCTTCCATTGTCACCAGCCGGTGCTCAAGGACATGATCCCGCTCGATGGCAAGCAGGCAGGTTGAAGGCTTGTCGCCGCTTTTCACCAGCAACCGAATGTCTTCCCCAACGCCATACTCTGGCTTATCCGGTAGAATCTGAACGGGCTGGAAATCGAGAGACCTTTCTTGGTCTCCCCAGTACCACGGACCCTTTACGTCATAAAGGGAACCCGTAGTGAATTCTTCGCCATCATCTGTCTGATAGGTGCATTCGACCAGATAATTTCCGCTTTGGTTGAATACGAAGTCAAAGACTCCCTCGCCGTCCTGGATCGGGATGGAGGTCTGATACTGGTCGCGCCAGACCGATTCCCAAGAGAGATAAGAGTTTCCCTCACGGTTCCGTTTGCGGATGTAGAGGTAACTCCTGTCCAGCACTCGAATTTTCAGAGTGCCCGATTGGACCCTTTCTCCAGATGTGTCCAACACAATGGCCCGAAGAACTTGTGGATCGCCAAACTGGATATTCTCGTGAGGCGAGCTCAAACCGACAAGGTATTTCGGGGTCACCGAGTAATCGGCGCTCTTGGTGGCGGTCCGGCCATCGAAATCGACCACCGTCGCGGTGAAAGAGAGACCGTGCTTGCTTGTGAGAAGCGACTTTCCAAGAGGAATCCTGATTTCGACTTCGCCCGATTCATCCAGCATGCTTTCGCTGGTCTCGATGAATTCCCCTTCCTGGTTGGTCGGGTAGCCGAAGTGGTAATTTGGGTAGTCCTCTTGAGGGAATTCCGAGGGGGTGGAAAAGACCCGCCAACGCACTTTTGCATTTTTCAACGGTCCTCCGGCAAAGTAGCGCCCGCTAATCTTGGCAATCAGGATTTGATCCACATGATCTCGGTTGATGTATGCGTCCGATGTCTGGCTCTCCCGTTGAAACTGGATCTCAACATAATGTCTGGGCGGCCTATATTCCTGAACCTGAAAAGTTCTCTGCGCAATTTCTTCTTCACCGCTACAGGGGCGCAAGGACATTGTGTAAGTCCCGAGTGGCGCGAAAGTTTCCAATTCGAGATCGTCTGAGACCGTCCCAAATTTTGAAAAACTCAGATCCTCTTTGTATGCGATTTTTTGTTTGGAATCCTTGATCTCGATCTCACAGGTCGCTTCCTCGGGAACCACAACGGAACCCTCGACATAACTCCGAACCGTCCCCTTCCAGTGAATCGTCTCTCCGGGACGATAGACGCCCCGTTCGGTGAACAAGTTTCCTCGGTCCGTGTCGATCAAAGCGGTTCTGCTGGCCGCCTGTTCGATTCCGGCCGCCTTCACACCTTTCTTGACCTCGAAATCGATAAAATTGACATCATCTTCTGTGGCGGCAACCAGGGTGGTCAGATCCTGGAAAGGCAGATTTCTTTCTTCGATCTGAATACCCTCGTCCTGTGTCTGAACGATTGCGTTATATTTCTGATCGGATCCTTCGGCAACAAGGATGCCGTCCTGCGAGGTCTTCCCCAGCAGATAGACCTTCATCTCCTTATCGAAAGCGAGCAAAGAAACATCCGCCATGGGCTGGGCTTTTTCTATGGAGGTCACCCAGACAAGCAATTGATTCTGTGAGAGTTTGTAAGTCAGACCGAGATCAGTGATTCGGTACACTCTGGCCCCTGTCTCACCCGTTCCGTCACTGGCGTTGTTTCTGAATTGGAGCAACTCAAGAGTCCCCTTTTCTGGATTCTTTCGAAAACTGAGGGGGACTGAAAAAGGTTTCTTGATGTTCCTTTCCGTTGGGCTGATGAAGAGATTCTTGTCGGAGACAGGCTCTCGTAGGAATGAACTGAATTCCGCAGATGCGGAGAGAGCCTCCGCATATCTGGTGTATTCCTCATGGATACTCTTTGAAACGGTTTCCAGAGATTCCGGTGTTGATCCTTCAACGAGGGCGCGCGCCATTGCGAGAGCGATCGGCGGAACTTGGAGGCCCTCAAATTGGATCTCATCAATGTTGACCACATCCAGATGAATCATCTGGCGGCTATTGCGCTCAATCAGCGTCTTGTCTTCGCTGAACTCGAGCCCCTGAGGCCGATCCGGCATATGGAATTCACCCATTGTCTGTCGATAGGTCTTCCGATTCTTGCTCATCAAACTCCGTGTAAAGGAGATTTCGTAATCCTTGTCGTATCCGAAATCCCCTTTCAATTTCAACACTTTCCCTTGGACCGAACTGTTCCACCAACGAAGATTCGCGTAGGGTTCAATATCCCCTCGATTACGGAGATCATCCATTTCCACCTCTTCCGAGAAGGTGATCAGGACAGTCTTTTCCTCAGGAATCGGCTCGAACTTTTCGATCGTGAAAAATGGTTTTTGCGTGGGTGTCGGAGTTGCCGTGGGTGAATTCGTTGGTCTGGGGTCTGACCGGAGGCCCTGTGCCAACACAAGCGGCCTAGGCGTAGGAATCCAATTCCAGTCTTCAGACTCTTCGAGGTTCTCATAATCCTTTAAGGAACTGGCACCCTGAGAAAGGGGGGGCTCCGCCAGCCTGTTCTCCACTGATGTGATTCCAACACTCAATCCTAGCCCAACTGCCAACACCATGAGGATGCTTAATATGTATTTCACTGGAATTCTCCTGTTTGTTCAAAAAACGAAAGATTATCAGAGTCTACGAAAATGCTGATCGCCAGAAGATCTTCGGTTCCTGCACCCAAGTGATAGGGGTTCCTCCACTCCAATTCACGTAACGAAATGGGAGCAAGGATTTTCTGCACTTTCTGCATCTTTTCTATCAATCGCTTTGATTTCATTTCTGCATCCAACACATCTACGATCAAAACTTCCAAAACCTTACATAATCAACTCGCCAAGGACTCTCCTATGAGAACCTTCCCAAAAGGACCACCTGTTCCTACTTCCGAAAACCTGCTTAAACGCCAACGACCTGCTCATTCTACTCGATGAGGTCAAGTCCGATTTATCACCGCAAATCTCGCTCTTTGAACTTTCTCACGCATGGATGGGAATGCAGCAATAATTCAGAGAGAAACTAAAGAGGTGTCCTTTAGGAGAGGTTCCAGGAAAGGAAGGACTGATTAAATTCAAAAACGAAGAAATCTAGGCCGAAGAATCCCGCTAGGCTCCCTCAAGGTAGGCTTTCGTATTCGTTAACGGTTTCACAACGCTGTTTCCAGACCTCATGAGAGATTTTCGCTTGGCGGAGAGGGAGCGATTCGAACCCCCGGTAGATTTTAATCTCTACGGCGGGATAGCAGCCCGCTGCCTTAAGCCACTCGGCCACCTCTCCGTGAATCGCTGTTGATTGTTCTATTACGAGTCTGAGAGGGAGGACCTTACATTTAAGTCTTCCATAGAGGCGTCCTGTAAGATCTAAATTGCGTTCGGAAACACACGTTCTCTATTCTCAATGAGAGACAAAAGGCTTGATGAAAAAGAAGAAAGAAGAGACTTGCAAAATGCCGTAAGGAACAGGAGACCCTCCTCGTAATATTCAGCAGAGCGAAATGTTTCACCTTCTGGATAAGGTGAAGTTTTTGATCAGTTCCGCGGTAGCTCAATGGGAGAGCATGTGGTCTTTAACCACCCGGTTGTTGGTTCAAGTCCAACCCGAGGAGCCAATCTTATTACCTTGGTGAGCAATTCAAGAAACCTTTGGACAAGGGACCCCAACAGGTGAGACTAAAACTGTTGAATGGAAGAAAGAAGGGAAGCGAACTTGCAAGAGACAGAGATGGAAACATTAAGGGATGTAAGGGTCAATCCCAAAACATGATAGTCCTGATCAGTTTTACTATTTATGTAACCGTCCGGTAGACCCCACCTCTCCAACCAACCCCAATTGATGCGACGATTCGTCCGGAGGTGAAAATCCATGGCGAACCGGCAAAGGAATGGAAGGGAATATTGGGGGGGGAGTATTTAAAGAATGGTCCTCGAGCGGATTGTCTCAACGCCGGTTTTGTGAACAGCGTGAGATTTCGTTTTCAACGTTTGGCTATTGGCGACGTCAGTTGCGCGAGGGAAGCGAAAACGAATTGCCGTCTCCCTTTGTTCCCGTGGAGATCAAGCCAGCACACGCATCGCCCAGTCGATCCCATTATGAGGTCCGCTTGGAGGATGGGATTCGGATTCGAGTTCCCTCTGATTTCGAAAGCGAATGCCTCGGCCGCCTGATCGAGTTACTCCGTGGCGAGTGATGCTAAATCTTCCTCCCAGCGTTCGTATCTTCATCTCGACAGTTCCGGCCGACATGCGCCGGAGTTTTGATGGACTCTCGGCGATGACCGAACAGGTTCTCCAACAGGACCCGTTCTCGGGTCACCTCTTCGTTTTCCGGAACAAACGCGGGGACCGGGTGAAAATTTTGTATTGGGATCGCAGTGGATACTGCCTGTGGTACAAGCGTCTGGAGGAGGGGACATTTCGGTTCCCGGAGCGCCATGAAACAAGTGTCGAGGTGGAGGCCGCGGAGCTGGCCCTCCTGCTGGAGGGATTCGATTTGACAGGAGCGAAACGGGCGAAGCGCTATGCACGGAGTCGAGAAGAAACTCCTTAACGAAGCACGTACAACTATATTGACAGAGACCCTTCTTTTTGATAGAGTTCTTTTATGAGCGCAACAGGGGAGAAGAGAATTGAAAACTCGCCGGTCTCTCTCGATGTGAACAACCTCCCAGACGATCCCACCCTGCTTCAGCAAATGATCCTCGATCTAATTTCCACGCTTCAGAACCAACAGTCCGACATCGAAAAACTTCGTCACCAACTCAAGCAGCTCCAGCGTTACCAGTTCGGCTCGAAGTCGGAGCGATTCGAGGCGCTGGAGGAACAGAAACTGCTCTTCGTGCAGTTGCGGAGTCTCGTGGACAGCCAGGAAGAAAGCACCGAGGCGGCCGACGAGAACGATGACGAGGAAACGGTCGAGGCTACTCCCGAGAAGAATGGAGAAAAGAAAGGTCATGGCCGCAAACCGTTTCCGGATCACCTTCCACGCGAGCGGGTCGAGTTTCCCCTGCCCGAGGAGATGGGGGACTGTCCCAACTGCGCTGGGCATCTGGAGAAGATCGGCGAGGAGATCACCCGGCAGTTGGAATACGTCCCCGCTTCGTTCCACGTGAGGGAGCTGGTCCGATTCAAATACGCCTGCAAGAAATGCCAGGAAGGGGTAACCCTTTCCCAAC
>JAJDBZ010000580.1 GCA_029261095.1 Candidatus Omnitrophota bacterium
TCCAGCCCCGGCCTTCGATATGAGCTTCGACCCAAGAGTGAGCATCGCTCTGACGAATGATGCGGTAGTTCCCGAAAAAATTCTCCCGTCCACCACGAAATCCAGTAACCAAACGAGCAGGGATTCCACGGGTCCGCAACATAAGGGCAAGAGTCGTTGCAAAGTATTCGCAGTGTCCCGCTTTCTGGTTGAAAACGAAATCTGCGAGATCCTTCGCTCCTTTTGCCTTGGTGTAGTCCAATGTATAATCCTGTGAAGTCATGAGGGCAAGTTCCAAGTCTCGCGCTTTCTTCTCATTCGACACATTCGGATCGAGGAAGTGGGGGATAAGTTCTCGCCCTCTAGCTTCAAGCCTTTCAATGAACTCCATCGGGATGTCCTCGATACTTTTACACGGCGCGAGCAATTCCTTTGCGAGCCCTTGATCCCATGCGTCGCCCATGACATCACGGTCGGTCGCACTTTCCTCGGTTAGAAACCGTAGATCGTATTCGTAGGTTCGATACGCATAATCGTCATCCAATACTCCTGTCCAATTTGTGGAATTGAAGTCGATCTCGTCGAATGTTCCTCTTGCCGCTACAGAGAATTCGGGTGATCGTCCGTTAAACTCCGGAATAAAAAGAACCGGCCGCCCAATGGAACTCACATGGACGTTAATGTGGTTCGTGTTCATTTGAGAGGAATTAATTCCGCGGCCTTGAAAATAGATCCAGTCCCCGGGCTGGTTATGTCGCGAAACACCGGAAAGGTTGCTGACCCAACCTTGATCGCTGTGATTCCAAGTGTCGAGTGTCGCACCTCTCCATCTGCGAACTCTCGAGGAATAAGGTTGGGGGACAAAGACACGCAGGGCGACTCGATTGTCCGATTGGATTTCGCCCATTTCACCCAGCACCACTTCATCGGTAAATCCTGTCACACTTTCTTGTGTGAACTGAGTCGGTTGGTAGGAAAGAGTCTGAGCCCTCGGTAGGATCGGAAAAATGAGAAGTGCGATAAGAAGAGAGATTCCCACGATCCAATATCCGATCGCTTTGGTTCTTGCCACAAATTGCGATTCGGTATTCTTGAGTTCGTCGACTTGAATTTTTTGATCTTTGTCCTGTAAGCCGGTCAGAAAATTGGCCACCAGAAGCGATTGTGTTAGCACGACCACGTAGGCGAGGAAGAGAAATGGATAGATGACCGATGCCGTAATGGTCGAGAGGACGGCTAAATGAACCAACCCCACTGCGGTAATCCAGAAGTAGTGGGATGGCTTCTTTGCTTCCAACAAATAGAGCAGCTGGAAACAGAGAGTAAATAACACTAAAAGGAGGACAGAAGGGAATAGAAAATAAAGTGCCGCGAATAGAATCGAGATCCCGGGAGCCCATTTAACCAGGCTTCGGGATATTGCCGATTTGAATAGAAGTGGGAAAGCGACCACTAATAACAAGCCGAATGGAAGCGGGAAAACCCCCGCCACTGTCATCGAAAGGATCCCGAGGAGAATGAGTTTCTTGAAGGGAAACTCGAACCCCTCCGGAACATCCTTGGCGACCACCGGCGCTTCAGCCACGGTCTCCTCCCACAAAATCGACTTCCTGCATACCCGAGTGAATGCGAACTCCTGTGGGAAAAGCTTCGATGTAAATGATGTCGCCGGAATCGGAATGCCTTTCCGCGTGTGATTCTCCACCGTGGGACTCTTGCCACTCCACCTCCAAAAGCGCGAGGTGGGTCAGGATCCTTCGTTTGTGGCTCTCTCCGCTCGAAGGAGGGATTTGGGCGACCTCGTCGCGATATCCAACCGCGACTCCCTTTTCGAGGAGACGATGGACAGCAGTCGCAGACCAACTGATTGCCTCCTCCACATGCTCATCAAAGGTATCTCCATCCCATTTGGAGTACCGGGTCCTCAGACTAACGATTGCTTGACGGTTCTCGGGGTGATGGAAAAGCGCAACGGTCAGACGGTCAGTCTTGGCCGTGTTCTTCCAATGAATCCATCGGATTGGGTCGCCCGGTTCGTAGTTACGAAAATTGAGGAGCTCATCTCCCTTTCCCAACCGTCTCCCCGAAAACTCTCCATCTAATTGGAGAGTGGCTCTCGCTTCGCTCCAGCTGTGGAACACTCTCGGGAAGGCAAGAAGGGTTTGAGGACTCAAGAAGGTCCGAGACCTCTCCCAAAAGCCAAATGGAAACCGAGTCTGGATCTCCATACCATGAAGTTCATGCCAACCACGCCGAGAAACCCTCAATCGATATTCCTTCGAGGATTCCTTCCCTTTTTCCACCAGTGGCAGAAAAACCTCACCCTCCACCGATCCTTCTCGGTTTGGAATCTCTCGAATCTTGAGTGAGAACGAGTCCATGATCTCTCTTGGGTTCGACACACGGATTTCGACGAGGTGGGGAGTTTCCGCGTAAATCTCTTCCGGTAGTTCGCGGGTAACATGAAGACTCCTCAGGTTCATGACTGCCATGTTTCCCATGACAATGAAGACTCCGAGGAAAACACAAACCAGTAAATAAAGGAGATTGTGACCGCTTGTGGTGGCTGCCACCATAATCAGGAACGTCAGTAGGAAAAAGAACCAACCCTGGGGCGTTGAATGAAAGCGATAGGAATGTTTTGAAGGTTGCCCAGAAGCGCCTGGGAGGCCTCTCTCCTTGGTAAGTTCATTAACGAATTTCTTGATGTTGAAATGGATCACTATTCTAAACAATAAACCTTTTTTAGATTGAACTGTCAATTAGAGAGACGGGCTAGGTAATAAGCGTCAAATTTTGTTGACAGCTTAAACTAAAGGGTATATGCTATATTAACGATAATAGATGCATGTACTAAATTAACGAACTTAAGGAGTAAATCAAGTGTATCGTCTTTGATGCGATCAAGAAGGGGAGGAACCAAGCCATGAGGAACAGTATAAAAGCCGGAGATTTAGTGACTCTTAAGAGCTTCGTTCACAGAAAAAATTGGGAACGAGTCGGATTTGTCCAATGGACAAGGGGAAACTACGCCGCCGTCAGATGGGTGAGCGACGGGACCTCCATAACTCACCCCGATTTATCCAAGTTTCCAGTAACTCAAAGAGACATAACCGAATTGGAGGCCTTTTCGGTCTCGGAAGACATCAAGTCACCTGAGGGCGAAGCGGCTTCGAAGTTTTGGTAGGGGCGTTAAATAAAGGATCTAATGTAATGTAATTTAT
>JAJDBZ010000059.1 GCA_029261095.1 Candidatus Omnitrophota bacterium
CACGAGCGGTTCCTCCCACCAGACTATAGGGAACATCCGAACCGACTCGGAGAGCGATTTCCATAAGGAGAGACATCTCAATGTTGAGAGCCCGACCCAGAAATCGTAAGAGTATTCCCGCGTCGGCCGTCCCACCACCCAAACCGGCTCCCACAGGGATTCGTTTCTTGAGTTTAATCGAAACAGACCATTTAGAATTGGCGAGCAACTCTTCGGCCGCTCTGATCAGGTGGTTGTTGGAATCGGTCGGAATGTCGGGCCAATTACATTCGAGTGAATTCTCACCTGATTGGTCGACGGTGAGTTCGATCTCGTCGAAGAGGTCAACAGACACATTGACCGCATCCAGGTCGTGGTACCCATCGGCCCGTCTGTTTAAGACATCGATGAAGATGTTGATCTTTGCTGGTGCCAGCAAACGAACGGGTTGTTCGATGGGGTATAAGGAGACGATTTCGGCGGACATGTTCCTTCGACTTTAAAAGAGGGGGAGTTTATTTCAACCGGGCCGAAAGGAAATCGAAGAGGCGGAAGGGAATTACCGCTTCCGCCTCTTCACTTGATTCAAGAACTAACTCAGACCTTTCACGACATCAACCACTTGGTCGACTGAAAGGGTGTTCTCACCCGGGCTCGCCTCTGAGTGGGAGAAGGCGATCTCGCCTCCTTTGTCTACCACAACACAGGCACGCGTCGTGATCCCTGCATCGAGCGCAACACCGTATGCTTTAGAGACTGCCAGATTCATATCCGCTAGAAGGGGGAAATCGATCCCTCCCAGTTCCTTGCACCAAGCGTTATGTGAGTAAACCGAATCCCGATTGATCGCGATGACTTCTGCTCCGGCTGCCTTGATATCCGCCAATCGCGAATTGAAATCCGGAACCTGCACCGAACAAACCGGTGAAAAATCGAGTGGATAAAACAGAATTACGAGGGGTTTTCCACTAAAATCGGAAAGCGAAACCTCTTTGTCACCGGTCGCTTTCAGTTTAAAATCTGGAGCCGCCTCACCAACAGCGATAGCCATGTTTGTCACCTCCTGGTTATATCCTCGCCGGGCACATAAGGTCCCAGACTCAGGGCGAAAGGGGGGCTGAATATCCCTTTTGCGAGGGTTATCATGAACGTCTCCTGGCAGTTTTTCTAGTTGGCGCCGGTTGGACCGACTCTCCCCTTAAATCGAGGATTCACCAATGGGATGTGACCAAGGATGGTTGATTCCTCAAGGTTTCTACAACTAATAAAGATTTCGTTGGCGATTCATTAGATTTTAGATAAACTGCACTTATCGTGGGCAGGGTTCATTTTTTCGTTCAAAAAACCAACTGGGTTGGCATCCTCTTTTTGGGTAGCCTATGGATGTGTCAAACCAAATGGGTTTACGCACAAACGATTCAGATCGATTTGGATCGAGAGACGTCTGGCATTCAGAGCACATTCGGCCTGACCCCGAAAGCCGATGGTTTCGTACGGGGCTCGATTACAGTTGAAGGTTCCCCTAACGATACGGTCGGATTCTACGCCCTGGAAGTTGAGGTTCGGTCCTCCTCGAGGACAGGTTCTCTTTTCGACTGCGCCCTTGTGAGCACCATAGAGGGGAGGGTGGGGGATGGCCCCGCATCCCCCGGTGAAGCGTTTTGCGAAGTCACCTCTGAACCCAATCGATTTGGTCGACGCAGTATATTTGCGGAGGACACCCTCATCGGCGCCACGAGATCAGTTACTGTATTTCTTTTCGACCTTCCGCTCACTTGCGACTTGGGAGAGATTTTTTCATTCAATTTCCGAACCACAGCAACCGATTCACAGATAGGAATACGAATCAATGGCGAAGCACGAACTCTTGGTTCTGACTTGCCATCGGATGTGTCCTTCACAGGAGCGTTTGTGACCTGCCAGGAACAAATAGATCCGACGCCCACACCCAGTCCGACAATGAATCTATCAACACCCACCCCTATGTCCACTGCCACCGAAACGCCAACCGAGGTGTTTCCACCCATCTCTCCCAGATTGGAAATCGATCTGGACCGCTTCACTCCGAAGGTTCAAAGTTCCATCGACTGGATCTTAGGCAATGAGGAAAAGGTCCAAGGTGCTCTGGTGATTGTGGGCCAAGGGGAATGGAGTGCGGCGTCCTACGCGATCGAGGTCCTTGCATCGAGTGGGGAAAGTACTCGGACCGTTCTCGATTGTTCGGGATCGAATTTCGAGCAGGGAGATGTCATCGACGCGGGAGGTACATTTGTTGTTGAAATTTGTACGGGAAGGTCTTTTCGAAGAACCAGTTTGTTCGCCCAATCCGCGGAAATCGGTTCGGATGGAGTGGTTGATCTTCTTCATTTCGACCTGGATATTCGGTGCGATCCCGGAGATCGTATCGACTTTTATTTCACCAGCAGCGAAACGAATCCCCTATTCGGCGTCGAGGTCGAGGGTCGAAATTATACGATCGGGGACGATTCGCGCCAACCCATTCAATCGGCAGGAGCCGTTCTCTATTGCATAGTTCCCACCCCAACACCAACATTCACGCTGACTCCAACGTTCACACAAACGCCTATCCCCACTTTAAAGGGTGAAGGGTTGATCCAGATTCTCGAGGGCATCCGGGAGGGGACTTACAACGAACTCGATCTGTTCCAAAAGAGTTTGGGTTGGATGCACTAACCTGCCACTAGGGCCAGTAACAATTGTGAGGTTTATTCCCACGAGTGGAGTGAGAACAGCATGGCTGGGTGGGAGAATCTATGGTCCGACTAATCAGGACCTCGGATTAGTTGACTCCTCTTACTGATCCGTCGCCCAGGCAAAACTGGACGCCACTCGATGATTCCTGAGTTTCACCCGTGGGTAGCTTCCGACGATGAATCACCTCGACCTCTTCAAAATTTAGCGTGAGTTCCTCGACCGGGGGGACGTCACCTGCGGAGCCACTTGATTGATAGGACGAGACATAGACAGGCTTCAAAATGATAAGGAAATGAGTTTCCCCATCGGGGACTTGGTCATCGCGAATCGTGGTAATCACAGTCGCTTCGCTGACCTCCGCATCCGAACACGCAAGTTCAATCAACTGTGTCGAATTGACTCCGTTAAAAACCTTGACATGAGGGCCTCCCCCTGGGCTGGGACCTGTAACCAAGTCTTCTGATAAGATCCATCCATCCACCTTACTCTCAACGGTTCGAGTCGTTTGCCCCTCGGTAACGGTCATCAACACCAAGTATTCGATTGTGATTACCGCCTGTACCTGAACACAAGCGCAAGCCAAACCTAATGGAAGTAGCAATAAACGAGTTTTGAAATGGGGCATGAGTCCTTAGCCTCCCAATCTAATTGAAATGTACGGAACCATCACCCAAGAGACAGGAAAAGGTCGTAACCTCGATGCCTCCCCCCGCCCGTACCCGGCGATAGATGACTTCGATTTCCTCAAAGTTTAATGAGATCTGATCGACCGGGATCGTATCACCCGAAGAACCGCCCGTCTGATAGGAGGAGATAAGGACGGGTTTCAATTTGATGAGGTATTGCGATTCCTCATCCGGCACTTGATCATCGCGGATTGTGGCTGTGACCGTCACTTCTTCGATTTCGGCTTCGGAGCATCTTAGAGCGAACAAGGAAGGCGAGTTGGGACCGACCTTTTTGGTCATAATCGCGTGTCTTAGATGGGGTCCCCCTCCGGGCCCGGCTCCAACGATAATATCACTGGCCATGTCCCAATCGTCGATTTCGAATTGAAGGGTTTGCCTTGTTTCGTCCTGGACAAATGTCATGAGGACCAGGTATTCCAAGGTGACAGTGGCGTGAACCTGGAGTGGGATTGAACATATCAAACCTGCCATGATTGCTAAAACTATTCTTCGCATAGATCCAGACCTTTCAATTATCCAATTCCGACCTGTGCCACCAAAGTGCGAACATGAATAGGTCGCGGAAATTCGTGCCAGCGATACCATCGATATTCGCTTCTTCGCTTCCTATTGCGAGACGAAAGATGAAGCCCGGACCATCGACACCGTTGACGAACTGATTGTTGTCGTAATCGGGCATCCGTTGTGTAGGAGTGGGAGTCGGGCCCCCACTCGGTCCCGGCGGGACATAGTATGATTGCTCGCTGACAATACAAAGACCCACCGAGTCATCAAATCCATGAACTCGATAGAGTCCCCCTTCGACATCCTCCGCGACGATGATTAACACCGGATCGTCATGGACTTGGTATGTTTGGCATCCTTCCTTACTGTTTGAATGGACATTCTGGATGGGGATTCTCCGCCCCGATTGACCCACCATGTATAAACGAAACGAAGGAGGGGTCTCGACAAATCGATGTGAAGAGGAGCGGGCCACTATGTGGATCCAATGCTGGCTCCCGCGTTCCCAAGTCGGTGGTTCTTTCGGAAAACTTCCATCATCGAGGTGAATCTTGACATCGTATTCGATTGGAGAGTTCGGCCAACGGCCTCTCTCATCTCGACAAAGTCCCAATGCGTTCCGAATTCCTGGCGACATCGTCGATGCAACTGGGCCTGAGTCGGAAGGACAGAGGAAGGTTTTGATCTTTTGTGTGGCAACAATGCGTCTCCCACTCGTACCGGGACCGACGTCGCTTAGGAATGAGTTCGCAACTAAGGGAGGGGGTCCAATTGTGGGAGTGGGTGTGGGAGTCCCGCCACCTGGATCCCGCGTGGGGGTAGGAGTTGGGGAAGTCCCGATATCCGGAGTGGGAGTAGGCGTGGGTGTGTCTCCGGGGTCCGTTCCTTCTATGGTGAAGGAAAATTCACTCTCACGGCAGAGGCCTGTGGCAATCTCGTACGCAAAGTATTTGTACCGGCCGGCCGGTAATTCCGGAATATGTGTGTGCGACTCGCCGACCAAAAGCGTATTCGAGGTGCCATCTTGGTTTATAATAGGATAACCAAGGTCAATCCATATATCACCAAGTCCACTTCCACCGACCAACGCGAGGCGGATCTGTGGGGGAGATCGGACCCATCGAAGCGAGGAGGACCGAAGGTGGAAACACAGTGTTCGCGTCTCACCTGCGATCCACGGTACAGATGTGTCTTCATTGGTGACCAATCGCATGTCGTACTCGACTGGATCGTTCGAAGGATTCCCCTCCGAATCGACACAACCGTCAAGGGCATCGAGAACTCCTGGGGACATAGTGGTTGGGAGATGGGGATTGCTTAACCGGCGTAAGAAAACGGAAGGATGGTTACTGAAAAAGCCTTGTGGAACACCAAGAAAGTAAGTTCCCGGACCTGAATTTCTATTGGCAAATCCCGCGTTGCAAATACACAACACGGTTAGCCCCAATAAAACCGTGCCAAGCGTAGACCACCTGCGAATGTCTAAGCTGATTTGCATGATTGTTGAACGATTCCTTTAGT
>JAJDBZ010000581.1 GCA_029261095.1 Candidatus Omnitrophota bacterium
CCTTCATGCGGGAGAAATTCAGGCATATTCGAATGGAATGAACGACCAGGACTTGGAGAACGTTCACCTGGTTCCGGTAAGTTCCCTTGACGCTGGCTTATCGCGTGCATTGGAAGAGCATGGCGCCGGTGCGCGAGTCGCGGTACTTCCCGACGGTCCTTATGTGATCGCTCAAATCGCCGAAGGGATTCCCTCTTAGTTGAAACGGGCAATTCTCAGTTTTTCATTAATTGTTATCACAGCCCTTCCCGGTTTTGCGCAAAGAACCGATGAACGAGATCTGCTCCTTTTTGGAGAAGCGTGGTTGGATTCGTCCGACTATGCCTGGTCCAGAGAAAGTTTATCGAGGCTTGAGAAGGATTCTGAACCTGGTGCCCGGGTCAAGGATTTCGGGCGCCTGCGAATCCGTTTTATATCTCTGGATGAAGACCTTCTAGGCTTGGACATTCGCGTCTTGAAATTTCGTTACCAGGTCCAGCTTCGCGGTGATAGTGCGAATGAGGGCATATCCAAATTAGAGGGAACCCGTCTCCCCCCGGTTTGGTTGCACTCCGCCCTGGGGTTTTCGGTTGGGAGTGATCCAGCGAGTGGGTTTCAAAGCAATATCCAGGCGGGGGAGGTGTTTGACCTGATTGATTTTCGAGGAGTCGTCCCGCGCGAGATTCCATTGGTTGGCCAAGAGTGGAGTGCCAAGATGCTCCGAAAGCCTGATGATCGATTTCGTTTTCGGGAAGAAAAGGACCGGAGATTTACTTGCCTATCGAAGGAAACCACTCGTGATGGGGATAAATTCGAGATCGCTTTCATTGAAACTCTCAAGGTCACGTCAATGGAGCCATCACGCTCCCATGAGATTCGTGAAACGCGGGGAAAATTCTGGGTGATTTTACCGATGGGCCGTGTCGAGGCCACCACCTGGGAGTCTTTATCAACGGAATACAAATCTGGTGCGGGAAAGGGCAAAACTTCGGATAAAGTGGAGACCCAAACAAAAGTCGATATCGTTCGTCGAGATTCACCTCCTCCCAAACCACGCGAAGGTGAAAAGGAAGTAGGGGCAGCTATAGAAAAACTGCCCCTACCTCCAAGATAGAAGAATTACTTTGCGATGGATTATGGGAGACGCGAGAAGACCAGGACATCGCCATCAGGAGTTTGAACGGCGAATTCACGTGCTCCCCACTGACGGTAAACGGGCCTTTCCAATTCTTTCATATCCGCAAGGTGATCGTAGGCTTTGACATCTTTCTCGGTGACCTGCTTGTAGTAATCATCGATTCGAGAAACATCGAAACCGACCACCATATTCGGTTCGCTATCCGAGTCTCGATCAGCATCTGGAGTTAGAGCCACGTACTGTCCGGGAGAGACTTCGTAGACGTAGAAATCACCCATGCTTTGACCTTCGAATCCGAGTTTTTCATCGAGAAACTCGCTGGTCGCGTCGACATCTTTCACACGCATCGCGACAAATCGAATCTCGCCAGGCGAAATTGCGGGTTTGCTACCTTCCTCTTGTGCACGGGTGTAACCCGCTGAGAAAATGAGGACTCCTAAGACTCCGAGAGCGAATCCTGAAACTAGTTTCTTCTTCATTTTTTCCTCCGTTGCTTCAATTTAATAAGAGCAGACTATTCCATTCGGCCCACTGGGCACGCTTCCATGGGATCATAACCGAAAGGGATTTAGAGATTGTCAAAAAAATCTCAATTCAGCGTAAAGAATGCACCCAAAACCTAGGAAATGCTATTCGATCGAGAATGTGGTCAATACGGGAAAGTGGTCGGAGGGAATCACATCATCGACCTTCTGGGTTAAGACTTGATAGGATTCCGCGCTCAGCGGTCCAGAAAAGAGGACCCAATCAATGGGCTGACCCTCGCGTGTGAGCGGTTCTCTAAACCCGTTGAAGGTCCGTTGTTCCGGGCTACCTGTGGCACTTTGCGTGTCCAAGAATATCCCTTTTGGTTGAACCAATGTCTGATGAGGCCCTGATCCTGGCGGACAATTGAAATCTCCCATCAGCAGGATCCCCGTCTCTTTAGATGGGGCTATTTCCATTACTTTTTCGAGTATAAGCCGGGCACCGCGGTCTCTAGCCTCATCGGAAACATGTGAGAAATGAGTATTTAAGACAAGGAACTTCATGGAAGAACTTCTCGAGATGACCTCAATCCATGAAACGACTCTCGGGAGATCCGACCAGGATTTACTCCCAACCACTTCGGGTGTTTCAGAAAGCCAAAATCTTCCCGCACGAATCAGTGTGTATTTCTGCGAATCAAAGAGGACAGGTGCAAACTCACCTCGTGTTCCCCCTTCCCGGCCCTCTCCAACCAGGACATAAGGTGCATCGACCTTAGACAGGATGTAATCGTTTTGAAAATCAAGAGATTCTTGGAGACCAACAAAGTCGGCAGAAGATTTCTGGATCAGCTTAACCACCGCATCCTTGCGGAGATCCCAGGTGTGGCCCTCATCTCGGGCGGTTCCGTAACGAATGTTGAAAGTGAGAACACGCAGACCTTGACCCGCCGCGATCGATTCAGTTGAAAAGAAGTTCGCGACCACCAAAAGAAGACAGAAAGAATACTTCGCTCCCGACACGATCTGTTACTCAGCGGCTTGCAACAGAGCCGAAAAGCGATCACGGTTTTTCAAGATATCCGATACGGCGGCGTCTTTGGTCTTTTCATCGACTCCGCCTTTGGCCAGATCTGCACCGCTTATTTTTCTCGGATTTCCATTTCCGCCATTTCCTACATTCGCCTCATAGGTGAGAGCATCAGCAATACAGGTCAGGATCACGTGTTGAAGTGGGGGGTTGAGATCGAATGCATCATGATGATGTTCGACTGATTCAATCACGACATCCGGCAGTTCCCAGGACCTTGCGACCCATCCCGCGACTTGTTGATGTGTCACTTGAATTGCGGATGCTTCGATTTCTACCAAGGATTTGTTTTCTTCCTTCGCTCGAGCAAAGAGTGAGAAATAATCCTCTCCATATTCCCCCGCGAGGATCACTTTCCCAAAGTCATGGACAAGTCCCGAACAATAGGCATACGATGGAGAGACCTCGGGCGCTTTCTTTGCGAGCATCTGAGCCGCCGTTGCGGTCCCCATTGAGTGTACCCAAAGATCGTTCAAAAACTTTTTATTCGATTTTCCCAGTTCGAGAAAACATTCAGCCACTCCCAGACTCATGGCTACGTTTTTCACACCCTCCATTCCAATAATGACAATGGCTTCTTTGATGGAGGAAACCTGACGACTGAATCCATAATAGGCAGAGTTTGCGAGCTTCAGTAGTTTGACCGAACAGGTTTGATCGTTTTCAACGACACCTTGAATGTCTCTTGCACCCGAGCGGGGGTCATTGGTTACTTCAAGAATTTCCTGAACCACAGTTGGCAGAGATGGAAGGTTCTCAACTGATTCGAATTTCTTTCTCAGTTCATCAACATCTGTCAGTATCATTTAGTAGACCCATTTCAACCATGAAAGACTTACCGGGAATGCAATCATGCAGAGTACTCCCCTGGAATGAGAATCTCATTCACCGATCTTTTGGCTTCCGAATCACAAACTGATTTCTATGAGGAATCAGTATATTCTGGCTCTGTAACTCGGATACTGATCTCGGCAAAAACAGTATAGTAAGAATGTCTTTATTAGGCAACGCAATCGTTTAAGAAAGTTGAATAATCAAATATGTGAGAGATCGAGATAGAGGTCGATGGCGAAGGCATGTGGACCATTTTCCCTGATTAGACGGTAAACAATATCCGACAAGACCCACAGATTCATGAGGTAATGAATGATTGCTGAAGTGTCTCGAATCCTTTACGCACTAGACTAATGGTATTACCTCCGGTGGTAGAATCTCCTGCGAGTTTGCGATAGAGACCCAAAAAGAGAACCCGCTATGAGGCAACAAAAGTTTACGGATTCTTGGTTTCGATCAGAATCTCAATCTCGTGATCGTCGGATGGGTTTAGATAAATCTCGGGATACTTTCTGGGGGCCGGATCGATCAGATCTAGTTTCCCATTTCCGACAGCAAATTGAACTTCATATGCATTGGGTTCGAGACGGTCGAGGGAACCATTCACAACAGAAAGTTGAGTTCCTCCTCTCCAGGTGAGGTGACGCGCAACTGTAGAGGGCGTGCGATGAGAACGAAATACCAAGGGCTCTTTGACGTTGATCCATCGAAGTTGAACACTATCTGGACGAGTTAGTTTCACCTGGATTTGTGCATCTTCATCGGTTCCCCACGCCATCTTACAAACCGCCCCATCATCGCGAATGATCGTTGCTGCGTATGGAGACTCGGCTGTGGCCTTAATAATTCCAGGGGCCATAACCACAGGGATCCCCCCTGCATGGACAATCACTTGCCCCCCCCTATCGGCCGCGATCAATAATCCCTTCGGATCCCATGATCCTCTCATATAGGCTTGCCCCACCGAATCGAACTGGTATGAAAGAGGTGCTTCAATCGGTTCGTCGGGAACGGCCGCGTCGTACCATGCGAACGCATACCCGCCGAATTCAAACAGCAATTGCTCTTTGCGGTTCGGCGTAATGTACCGTGTCTTCTGGATATGTCCGAGCGACCGATCCCATAGAGCGAGATGTTGGTAAAGCGGACGTCGATACTCGCGTGCGAGACAAAGAAGAATCGGGGAGTAGTAATCGAGTTGGCCATAGGGAGGCTCCAGAACGACTGTTTGGTTCGGTTCATTCCATCCTGCTTCCTTGGTGGTTGCGATCGAAGCAAGTGCGAGATCGGCATTCATGAATTCAGCGAATTCTTCGAACATGTCCCTGCCGGTCACACGCCTCAATGCATCCATAAAAAAGAGACGGTAGTGCATGGTTGAAGCCCAGAATGTGGCACCTTCAGTTTGGGCGCCATCGGGAGCCAACCCAGTCGGGAGTAAATGGCTCTCAAATTTCTCAATGACCGTTTCAAGCCATTTCGAGGCTTCAGGAACTTCGTCTAGAAGTGTCAGCGCGACAATCCCGAACGAACTGAACTCCACAATCGCATGGTGAGTGTGAAACCCGGGACCGAGAATCGTTTCCGTGGTAAAATAGTTCTCGTAATAATTGGAAGCGGTGGTTGCAAGCATCTCACGAATCTCGTCACGTTCCTTCTGAGAAAAACGGTCGTGGACAAGATCGTAGCTCGTAGCGATCCCCTTCAAGAGACGTGAAACCGCGTAGGCTTTTCCGCCATCGGGTGTGGCCTCAGAGTCAGGTTTCCAGGCTTTGCTACACGACAACGTCCACTCGCGTGCGGCTTCCCCATATTTCTCTTCGCCCGATAGAGCATACGCAAACGCGAGATGCTCTATGATCGACATGTCCATCATCATCGCATAGAAACGATCATAGAGGTTTTCGTAGATGGGATCGTCCGCAAGCGGTTCGATCCACTCCTCACGTGGACTCTTCGTCAGGCACCATTCCGCGGATTCGGCGAGGTTCTTCCATATCAGCGGGCGGATACCGCGATCTCGATTTTCCCACAATCGATCTCGCTCCTCCTCGGTAAAGAAGAGACGGGGGTGATCGGCCGCCAGAGATTCCTGCGCCAAACCCACTTCAGTGGATGGCGACGGAAGCACAATGAATCCCAGGACCAAGAGGGATTGGACACGCAATCGATTGACTCTCATGGACTCTCCAAATCTGCGTGGAGTTCTTTGAGTTGTGGAATATCGATTACCTCCAGCAATCCGAAACAGAACAGAGTTGGGTTTTCTGAATACTTTGTAACCCCGGTAACCAAATCCTTGAGAGAATTCAGACCCTTCTCTGATTCCACGGATTCAATTTGGTCGGGAGAGAATGCCGCTGCCAGATGCGCGATGACACTTGACGATTGGCCGATAGTCGCTAGAGAAACGGGGCTTTCTACTAAATTGATGAGAGAAATAAGTTGGGAGACCTGAATCCCCAATCCGGGTGTCCCGGTCGTCGAGAACATTTGTGCAAATTGCCAGGTGGGTGTATCTCCCGGTTTATTGTCTCCAAGCAACAATAGGTCGACCGCCCAAACTTGTTCCCCCTCCTTGACTTCTCTCCAAATGACTTGACTGGCGGAAGCAATCCCATCATCGGCAATGACAATTACCGTCTTCGTTGAACCCTTCTTTCCAAATCGATGGACGGGGAGTTTCCATTCTTCACCGAGGTTCAACCAGAATACTGAATGTTCCACCTTGCCATGGAGTTCTTTGACAACGAGTTCCAAGGCGCCCCCCATTTCCGGAAGCCTCAGTGTGTTTTTCAACTCCGCCCGAACTTTCTTTTGGGATTTATCCAACGCGTCTTGGGACCCCCCTGTGAAACGGTTTAAAGGAAGCCGATCAAAATGTTGATTAGCCAAGGTCACATAAGTCGCATTATCCTCTGGGAGGGGGACCGATAGTTCCGTAACGCTCAGTATTTCATCGGCCGTATGAAGCTCTTCAAGGAATGGTTCCTCATTGGTCAAGAAGTGTTGGTAGAGAAAACGATAGAACTGTTTGCGGTTGTCCTCATCGTAGTTGTGAGTACCGGGATCCTCATTGATGTGGTAGGTGAAATGATCTGCCTTTCCATAGAGCTCATAGAAGGGGACGATGGGGTCATAGACCGAAGGGATGGCACGTTCGGCCTTGAAACAACAATTGTCTTCGGCATTGTAAATCAATAGAGCGGGCCGTGGTGCAAGCATCGCGGTGAGATGTGGGTAATCAGCGATGGTTAGTAGATCTACCGGATTTTGCTCCAAATCTCCGATGTCTCCTCGATTCTTCAATCGATCGGCCAATGAACTATATCCTGCATTGGGGGTACATAAGCTAATCCGTTTATCCAACGAACTGAGAACGATTGTCTGCCATCCACCTCCTGAGAGTCCGGTCATTGCGACACGGTCGGCGTCGGCGTTCTCGTGGTCCAGTAGGACATCAAGTCCACCTTTCATGGCAAGATAAAAAGTAGCGAGCCCGCTGATCCCACACATATCCAAATACCCCGAGCGGTTGTGCCTGAGTTCGAGAGTGAGAAGATCGCCAAATGAAAGCCACTCTGGATGGAGCGCCAGCATCCCCCGTTTCGCGAGATTAATGCATCTCACCTGTTCATACTCGATGGCCTTCCCGGGGTCACCCACATGACCATTTACATTCAAAATGGCGGGGACTTTTCCAGTGATATTCTCGGGTTCGTAAAGAAGAGCGGAAATGTGAAGTCCGGGGAGACATTCATACGATAGTTTCTTGATTCGATAACCCTTTCCCGTTTCGAT
>JAJDBZ010000582.1 GCA_029261095.1 Candidatus Omnitrophota bacterium
CCACATCGACCTGCCGACTGAAGACAAATGGCGCTACCGGACTGAGGAGGAACCGCCCCTTCCCATCGACGATTCCGATGGCGGTTGCGATACCTGCGACCCAGAGTGTGACGATGTCAACCAAAGAAAATGGTCACGCCAGATTGACCTCCTTACCATCGGGAAAGAGGATTATATCAGCGACAGCGGTCAGGAAGTTTATAATATCCTCGAGGATCGAGACCGAAAGAATGTTGTTGTGATGGGTGTTCACACTAACATGTGTGTCCTCGGCCGACCTTTTTCGATCCGAGCCAACGTTCAGAACGGCAAGGATGTTTACCTGATGCGAGACCTGACTGACGCCATGTACAACCCAAAAATGTTTCCTTATGTGGATCACTTCCAAGGGACCGAATTGGTGATCGAGCATATCGAGAAGCACTGGTGCCCCTCGATGACCAGCGCGGCTCTAACTGGAGAAGAGCCTTTCCAATTCAAAAGATAAAAAAATCTGGCCAAACCTCACACATCCCTGACCGGGACATTTCGGTCTTGTAGATATTGGTGGGCCTCTTGGACTGTGTGCTGGCCGAAGTGAAAGATCGAGGCCACCAACGCCGCATCGGCTTTTCCCTCGGTCAGGGCTTCGTATAGGTGATGAAGGGTTCCCGCACCACCCGATGCGATGACGGGGATCGAAACTGCCTCGGAAATCGCGCGAGTCAGCGGAAGATCGTAACCGTCTTTGGTCCCATCGCAGTCCATGCTGGTTAAGAGGATTTCGCCGGCCCCTCGTTGCTCGATCTCTCGAGCCCATTCGATCGCATCGATCCCGGTCGGTGTGCGTCCTCCATGTGTAAACACCTCCCAGGGTCCTTCACCTTTAGTTTGTGAATGGCTCCGCGCGTCGATCGCAACGACGATGCATTGCGATCCGAAGAAACGAAATCCTTCATCTACCAATTCGGGGTTCTGAACCGCGGCGGTGTTGATCGAAATCTTATCGGCCCCCGCCTCGAGCATCCGTTGCATGTCGGATACTTTTCTTATTCCCCCGCCCACTGTCAGTGGGATAAAGACTTGATCGGCGGTTCGAGAGACGACATCGACCATGGTTTCACGCTGGTCGCTCGAAGCGGTGATATCCAGAAAAGTGACTTCGTCGGCTCCCTGTTCGTCATAACGCTTGGCGACCTCGACCGGATCGCCCGCATCGCGAATGTCGACGAAATTAACCCCTTTCACAACTCGACCGCCATCTACATCCAAACAAGGAATGATTCTTTTCGCCAACATGGTTATCCCAACATCCCTCTCTTGTGCAAGTACTTAAGAGATTTTTCAGCACTCTCTAATGGCGGACCTGGGCAGATATCCTGTTCAACCAGGTACCATTCGACTCCCGTATCCTCCGCTGCATCGAATATCGAATCCCAATCAAGGATTCCGGATCCGACCTCCGCGAAAGGTTGATCGTCCCCTTCTCCCATATCTTTGATATGAAGGAGTTCAATTCGACCTTTGTATTTTCGAATGTACTCAACCGGGTCAGCACCGCCATGCTTCACCCAATAGGTGTCGAGTTCGGATTTGACTTGGTTCCTCTTTCCAGCCTCGAGAAGAGTATCCAGGAAGTACCCCTCTCCATCCGGGACAAACTCGAACGAATGATTGTGGTAAGAGATGGAGAATCCGCGTGGTGCGATAGCCTCGCTCAACTCGCCCAAAAACTCTCCCACACTGCGGTAACCGTCCCGCCCCTTTTCCTGAATTTCCTCTGAAAGCCAAGGGAGGATGATTCGATGATTTCCGATGGTCTCTTGATAATCGAGGACCCGATTGAGATCGGCCTTCAATTGATCAAGGGGCGAGTGACAACCGGCTACCTTGATCCCCAAATCTTGCACCAGGGTCTTCAACTCAGTTGCGGAGATCTCGCCGAATCCCGCTAATTCGATGCCCTCGTATCCCAATCTCGCCAACTTCCGGATCGTGCCTGTGTAGTCATTCGATAGGTCGCTGCGGACTGTATAGAGTTGAATACCGATGGGTATACGAGCCATGTTTCAATATTCCTGTTCAACCAATCTATCTGACCAACAAATGATGAGAACCCTAAACATCACCTGTCAACCCAACCAACTGAGATTAACGCTTCCTCTTGGATTCAAGCGCTATCTCCAGGATTTCTTGGATCCTACCCACCAGATTGATCTTGAGCTTCTTTAGAATCGATTCAGAGATCTCTTCAAGATCCTTCTGATTCTCCTTCGGAATGCATATCTCAAAGATTCCATTCCTATGGGCGGCCAAAAGCTTTTCTTTGATCCCGCCGACTGGGAGTACCTTGCCGCGCAATGTGATTTCGCCGGTCATTGCAAGGTCGCTTCTGACAGGAATCCCCGAAAGTGCGCTGATCAGCGCGGTCGCCAGGGTCACACCGGCGGAGGGCCCGTCTTTGGGTATGGCTCCCTCGGGGAGATGAACATGGATGTCGAACCGCTTATGGAAATCGATCGGGAGGTTGTATTCTTTTCCCCTCGACCGGGTGTAAGACAAAGCGGCCTTGGCGGATTCCTGCATGACATCACCCAGTTGACCGGTCAAGACGAGTTCTCCTTTCCCTTCAAGGATTGAGACTTCGATGTGGAGAATGTCTCCACCGACCTGTGTCCATGCGAGACCCACTGCCGCCCCAACATCCGCTTCGCTTTTCTTATTGTCCAGGTCCGTGAATTTTGGTATCCCGAGAAGTTTGCGGACCTTCTTTCCGTCGATCACAATTTTCTCTTTCGCGTCAACTTCCTCGCTGGCAAACTTCCTGGCAACCTTTCGACAGACCGAGTTGATCTCCCGTTCGAGGTTCCGAACACCCGCTTCGCGCGTGTACTGCCGAATTAATCGGACGAATGCCTCTTGTCGAAAAGAGATCTGTCTCTTTTTTAGGCCATTCTCTGTAACCGCTCGTGGTGCCAGGTAACGCTTGGCGATTTGAGTTTTTTCCTGTTCCGTATACGAAGAAATTTCAATGACTTCCATTCGGTCACTAAGAGCCGGGGGGACAGTGTAAAGAACATTGGCCGTGGTAATGAAGAATACTTGCGAAAGATCGAATTCGATCTCGAGGAAATTGTCGCTAAAGTGTTTGTTTTGCTCGGGGTCGAGGACTTCCAAAAGAGCGGAGGCGGGATCTCCCCGAAAATCGGAGTTCATCTTATCGATCTCATCGAGCAAAATGACCGGATTCTTGGTTTTTACTTTCTTTAGGGTTTGAAGAATTCGACCGGGCATCGAGCCAATGTAAGTCCGCCTATGGCCACGGATTTCGGCTTCATCGCGCATGCCACCGAGAGAGATACGGGCGAATTCTCGATGGGTGGCGCGGGCGATCGATTTCCCGAGCGATGTTTTCCCCACCCCTGGCGGTCCCACCAAACAAAGAATAGGTCCCTTCGTTTGGGGGTTGAGCTTTCGAACTGCGAGGTACTCGAGTATCCGTTCCTTGGTCTTCTTCAATCCGAAGTGATCCTTTTCCAGAACCTTTTCGGCTTGGTCGAGGTCGAGCACTTCTTCCGAGGCGATATCCCACGGGAGGTCGATAATCCAATCGAGATAGGTTCGAACCACTGTGGCTTCCGGGGACATCGGAGCCATGGTGGACAACCGATTCAATTCTTTCTCCGCGCGCTGAAAGGCTTCTTTTGGAAGGTGGAGCGCGACAAGTTTTTCACGGTACTCCTCGATTTCATCCAGCGCTTCCCCCTCACGGCCGAGTTCTCGCTGGATCGCCTTGATCTGCTCGGTGAGGTAATACTCTCTCTGAGATTTATCGATCTGACTGCGGACTTCTCCCTTGATCTTCTTCTCCACTTCGAGGATGTCGATTTCCTCCTCCAAACACTGACTCAGGAGGCTGAGTCGTTCATCGACCGAAGGGGCAGCAAGAATTGCTTGCTTGACCTCAGTTTTGACACTCAGGTGCGCCGCGACTTGATCGGTCAAGACTGCCGGATCATCGATGCTGATGACTGCCAATAGATTTTCTTTTGGAATCTTCTTGAAGAGGCGAACATAGTCTTCAAATAGCTCGCGAATGTACCGGACCTTCGCCTCCGCTTCTTTGGTGGGCTTGAAGATGTCCGGCATTGGGAGCGACCGCGCCATGAACGGCGCCTCTTCAGCTTCGGTCTCCGCATACTCAAACACGATTTTCCGGGAGACTCCCTCAAGGAGGACCTTATAACTTCCATCCGGCAGCCGCATCGTTTGGAGAATGTTGCAAAGTGTTCCCACACTATGAAGATCCTGGGGGAGTGGATCGTCGACAAGCGGGTCCCGTTGGGCGACCGCTAAAAGTGGATGTGAACCCTCGGTGACAATATCAATTGCCGCGGTAGAGCGCGGTCGACCCACAAACAATGGGACGACCATGCCAGGGAAGAGGACGACATCCCGCAATGGCAAAATGTAATCGTGAGTCGGAGCTTTTTCTCCCTCCCATCCGGGTTCGGCGTCAACCTTTTCAGGCATCGGAATCTTGGTAGGGCGTTTGGCGCGACGTTTCTGTTTCGGACCCTTCGATGGGGCCATTGGTTTCGCTGAATCAGCGGTCACTGTTTATTCCTTTCTCGTGTTTTGGGGGAACGAGATCACTGATGAGTGGATCACCTTGACGAATCCCTATGAGCGACCCACACAATACCAGCTTCGAAAACACTCGCGCCTAGGGTCGCTATCAGGGGAATTATGTCAGATCTACGGAAAAATCCCATTGCTGGCAACTGGGTCATTGTATCCCAGGAACAAGAGCTCGGTGTCAAGGTGACGCCGTTCCCTCCATTTACCACACCTAAATCGGATTGTCCCTTCTGCCCAGGCTCTGATTGCGAAAAAAGCGAAATCATCCTGTCCCTCCCCCCCGTTAAGGGATCAAAAGTGGCCTCAACGTGGGGGGCATTGGCCGTACCGAACCGATTTCCGGTACTCCAGGCCCGCGAAAAACTAGAACGCGAAGGGCTCGGAATGTTCGACCGAATGTCGGGTGTGGGTGCCCACGAAATTCTGATCGATTCTCCCGTTCATGAGGATCTACTGAAAGATTATAGTGTCGAGCAGGCCACCCGGATGCTCCAGATTTGGAAGCTTCGCATCCTCGATTTGTACAATGACGTTCGTTTCAGGTATGTAGCCATCTTCCGCAATCAAGGTCGACGTGCCGGGGCGAGAATCAGCCATCCCCATTCCCAACTCATCGCCACCCCAATGGTCCCTCCAGCGATACGCGCCGATATGCAGGGGGCCAAACAGTACTTCGATTTCAAGGAACGATCCGTGTTTCTCGATATCATCGATCAGGAAATTTCGGAGAAGGTTCGAGTGCTGGAGAAAACACCTCACTTTCTGGCGTTTTGCCCGTTCGCCTCACGCTACCCTTTTGAAGTGTGGATATTGCCTCGATTCAAGAGCCATCATTACCCACAGATCAAAGAGGATCAAATGACAGATCTCGCCCAACTTCTCATTAAGATCACCCAGGCCCTTTCCCTAGCCTTGGCCGATCCCGATCTGAACCTCGTACTGAAAACTGCTCCAAATCCAAAATCGAGACCCGGAATGTGGGCGACTCTTCATCAAGATTACCAATGGAGGATCGAGATCATCCCGAGGGTGAATCGTCATTCCGGGTATGAGTGGGCTTCCGGGATGTATGTCAATCCAACCCCCCCGGAAGCGGCCGCCGCCTACCTTCGCAAACATCTCAAGAAAGTGCGCGTATAAGATGGTCGAGGATGCGATCGATTCATCTGCAGAACCCAGGCAAGATCGGATGCTCCGTTTGTTTGTCGCCGTTCCTCTGTGGAATGAATTCCGCGAGCGAAACACCGTCCACCTGAAATCACTTCGGTCTCTCGATATTGATTTGAAATGGGTGCCTCAGGAGAATTGGCACATCACTCTCAAATTCCTGGGTCAGGTCCCTGCTTCGAAAGTCCACGATCTGACCGAATCGATCGGGGCTGTGCTCAAGGGTTCGAACCTTTTTACTTTTTCGATCGGTGGATTGGGTGGGTTTCCACGGCTCTCGAAATGCCGTGTCCTTTGGGTCGGTGTTCAGGAAGGGAGAAGGGAACTCATCGATCTCGCACACCAGGTGGAGGAGGCTTGTCGTGATGCTGGATTCCCAGGAGATCGGAAAAACTTCCAAGCCCATCTAACCATGGGTCGGAGTCGAAAGGAATCTCTCAAGATCCAAGTCCCCAAGGAACTCTTCGAGGTGTCATGGGGTGAAGAGAGAGTGGATTCGGTGGCGTTGGTGAAAAGCGAACTCGGACCCGGCGGAGCGAAATACGAGATCCTGGAGACGATCCGGTTCGAGCCGTAGCCCGGCAACTCATTTGCCAGGAGGCCGGACCAAAAACGGGGGATTACGCCGGCGACCAACCCTCAGGGATCGGACGTCGTTTCAGCTTCCCTTTTTTCTTCGCCGCTTTCTCCTGAACAGCCGAATCTTTGAGGACTGTTTCGAGTTGGTTGAGATAGTTCACGAAACGTTCCCGGCCCTCCTCAGAAAGACGACACAGGGTCTGAGGTCGCCTCCTGTGGAATCCTTTCCAGACATCGACTAGACCTTCTTTTTCAAGAGCTTGAAGGTGGCGTGACAGATTTCCGTCGGTCAGTGTGCACAATTTCTTGAGGTCGGTGAACAGAACCCCATCAGGCTCTGTGAGTAATGAGGTCAGAATTCCCAACCGCGCTTTCTCGTGCATGATCCGGTCGAGACCCTCATACGCGAATTTCCCTTCCTCAACCGGTTTTCTCGAATCCAAATCCATGGTATTCACCTTTCCAAATTCCAGTACAAAATAACCGCCGACATGAGTTGTCCCCCACCAAATGTGATCCCCATCCCCCAAGGCGAAAGACTCGTTCCCTCAACCGCCATCGTGAGGAGAACAGACCCAGCGAGCATATAAGACATCGCCAGGAATCCGATCATTTTCGGAAGATAGGGGCGCGATGAAAAAGTGCCGAGGCCGAATAG
>JAJDBZ010000583.1 GCA_029261095.1 Candidatus Omnitrophota bacterium
TCCCACGAGCACTTCCGCGAATTTTGGTTTGAGTTGGAACCCCTGGTCGGGATCGAGTCGCAGGGCGGCTTCGAAATGTGAGACCGCACCTTCAAGGTCGCCCTGTTGCAGGATCAGGGTAGCAAGGCGATATCTGGCCTCGGTATATTCGGGACGGAGTATCAGGACGGCCTCCATGGTCTGAATCGCTTCACCCACCCTTCCCTCTTTCATAAGCGTTTCGGCCAGCGGCAGATAGGCCGACCAGTAGTTGGGACGTGTGCGAAGGAGTTCTTCAAATTGTTCGATCGCGCTCTTGGGGTCCTTACGGTTCAAGTAGGCCCATGCCAAGTTGAAACGTGCGGCCGCAAAGGTTGGACTTGCTTCCACTGCTTTTTTTAAGTGGTCGAAGGCCCGATCGGGTTCACCGGTTATCGTCATGACTCCGGCCATGGCAAAATGTGCCTGAGGGTCTGTCGGCGATAGGGACAAGGCTTCTTTAAACTGAGCGATAGCAAGACTGGTTTCCCCTTCTTGGAGGAGCGCGTTTCCGAGAAAGATCCGAGGTTGAGGGATGTCGGGATAGACTTTGACATTGTGTTCGAAGAGGGTTCGTTCGCTCTGGTAAACCTTTGTTTGATTCCAAGTTTGGATTCCGTATGCCGCGAGTAGTGCACAGGTGAAACCCCATAGGATAACTCGCATTGTCCGTGACCGGTTCGCAACAACATAAGATCCAAAAATAAATCCCACCATAAGGGCGAAGAAGGAGGTCGCATGGTAAAGGTGATGGGTGTAAACAAAGCTGTAAACCATTCCGGAGAAATTAACGATTCCAAGGATCGGACCGAGCGTGGCAGCCAATGCAAGCGCTAAAGTTAGGGGTCCGCGGCCCCATGAGGACCGCATGAACCAAAGAAGGAGAAAGACCATGGTGATCCCAAGAGGGAACATTAAAGCCTGGAATGAAAAGAGATCGACATCCCAATGTGGGTAAACAGCGACCAACGGGTTTGGCCAAACCAGTTTCGACACATAGAACGCGAATGATTGATTACAGAGAACACCCCTTTCCAGGATGCTAATATCATAGAGTTTGTCGATCGCAATCTTGTGCTTTCCCTCCCAGAAGATCGTGAACAACGATATCCCCACGCTCACCAGGAAGAATGGGAGAGTGGTGAGAACCTGTCGCCTCCAATCGACATCACTTTTCCACCACACGATCAAGAGGAGGATGATCGGAAAGGAACAGACCACCGGTTTGGTCAGCATCGCCAGGAGGAAAACGAAGACTGCGAGCAAGTAACCCAAACCCAATCGACCCGATGCTCTTAACCAGAGGAGCAGCGCGCACAAATAAAGTGTTTCCGAAAACACATTCTTGAGTTCGGTCACCCAAGCCACGCTGGCCGATTGGACGGGATGGAGAGCAAATATCAACCCCGCTAAGATCGCTCCCGGAACCTTCAGGTAGGTGAGCACAATCACCAGAAGACAAGCATTCAGAATGTGAACCGCCAGGTTGACCAGATGAAAACCGAGGGGATGGAGCCCCCAGAGTTGGTGCTCAAGCCAGAAGATCGAAAAGGTGGTCGGGTAGTAATACGGAGTCGTTCCAGGTTCCAACCATATCCGAGAGATTCCGCCTGTTTCGAGCACTGGAGAATTCTCCGTGACATACTCGGCGTCATCCCAGATATAGCCTGCTTTTGTGATTGGGAAGTAGGCGAATGTTGTCAGGAGAGATATGAATAAGAATCCCCAACCGAGGCGATAAGAAGAAAGTTGTCCTCGCCAGTTCATGAACATGGGTAAATGAGACCCTGGATTCTATTGAGTTACTATTGCTTCGCCACGGTTCATCGACTTCTACCTCACGCCATAAATGATCTCGCAGGTAAGCTGATCGAGTTTTTCGTAGCGTAGGGAATGCTCGGCGATTTTCTTGCGGTCGAGTTTTTTTCCTTTGAGAATCTCCGCCTTGTTGGGATTGAAGTCACGACAAAGTGCCTCGAGTTCAGGATCCTCTCGACGAATCTGGGTAAGGAGTCCTTGAATTTCCTTGTCCTCATTCCAGCGTTTGGCTTTCTCTTTGAGGATGAGGTAGGTCCTCATGCAACCCGAAGCGAAATCTTTGACCCCATCGATATCCTCAGTCCGGTAAGCATGTGCATCAAAGTGTTTGGACCCACCATACCCGGAGTCTTCGAGAAGTTTTACCAGGAAGAAACAGATCTTGAAACTCTCGGAACCGAACCGGAAATCCTGGTCGTACCGGCCGGGGCGCTGATCGTTCAGATCGATGTGAAAGAGTTTGCCCGCTTCCATCGCCTGGGCGACACCATGGAAGAAGTTTAGGCCCGCCATGGTTTCGTGCGCGACTTCTGGATTGACCCCCACCATTTCCGGGTGTTCGAGAGTTTGGATGAATGCGAGATAATGACCGGTCGTTGGGAAGAAAATATCTCCGCGTGGTTCGTTTGGTTTGGCTTCCAATGCGAATTTGAGATCGTAACCCTGGCTGATAGAATATTCACAAAGGTAATCGATCGCTTCGCGGAACCATTTGATTCCATCGCGCGGGTCTTTCGATGCATCGACCTCGGTCCCTTCACGTCCGCCCCAAAACACATAGACCTCAGCGCCTAGTCCTGCTCCAAGATCCATGGCATGCATCACTTTTTGAAGAGCATAGGCGCGCACCTGAGCATCGTTGGAGGTGAAACCGCCATCACGGAACACGGGGTCGGAGAAAAGGTTGGTAGTCGCCATCGGAACTTTGACATCGTAGTCCTCCAAAGCGCGTTTGAAGTCAGTCAGGATCTGATCCCTCTGACTGGCAGTGGCATCGATGGGAATCAGGTCGTTATCGTGGAAATTAACGCCATATGCACCCAATTCACCCGCGATCTTTACAATTTCGTGGGGGGCAAGGGGAGGTCGAACAGGTTCGCCGAAAGGGTCTCTTCCCGGGTTTCCAATGGTCCAGAGACCAAAGGTAAATTTATCGCTCTTACTGGGGGTATAGTCACCCATAGTTTTACGGTCTCCTTAAGGCGAGGGGCGCCAATTCACTGGGTAGAGATCAAGCCTAGGCCACCCTGGTGCGGGCAGAAAACTTAAAGAAACTGGGGAGAAACGCAAGAGGGGCGACCCGATGTGGGTCATTGAGCAATCAAGCACGCTCCCCGGTTTCGATCGAACCGCCGGATTGAAATAAAATGATTTAGAGGAGACCATAGTTATTCAGGAGGTTGTCGCCATGAGTTACGACCTGTTTTTTCTGGAAAGTGATAGATGGGGCGATGACGATTTCCTGGAGTTTTTTGAGGGACGCCCCAACTACGAGATAGCGGGAATGCTGGTTTCGTACCGGAATGAAGACACTGATGTCTATTTCACGTTTGAACTGCATGACCGAGGACTTGATTTAGAATTCGAACGTGACCACCCGTGTTGTTGGGTGCTTTTTAGCCTGAATTTCAATCGACCCTCTTTTTTTGCGGTAGAAGCAGCCCTCGAGATTGAAGCATTCATCTGTCATTTTGAATCGCAGATTTATGACCCTCAAATCGACGGACCGCCCGGAGATCCTTTTTCTATAGAAGCGTTCATTCGCGAATGGAATCGTGGCAATGAACTCGCTTCTCGAACAATCAATTCTTTGAAAACACAGCCCGATTACTTTTTAAAGCCCCGTGCCGACTTGAAGGCCATCTGGGAGTGGAATTACTCAATAGACCGTCGGTACGAAGATATGGTTGAAGACCTTTTCATTCCACGGATCTCATTCTGCCGCGATAGTGATGAGGCAAAGACGGCGATAGTGTGGGGAGACTTGGTCCCATCGATCCTTCCGAAAGTCGAATGGGTCATCATAGTCAAGGACCGTTACGCGAGGCGGCGATGGTTTCGAAAAGAGGTGGAGATCGCGATTGTTCCCTGGGAGAGTATGCCGGACGAATTATCCGGTTATCGAACAGAGATACAACCGGTCCCTCACTATTTTGTGGATAAACCGGAACCGCCGAAAGAATGGGTGGACTGGATCAGAAGGATCCCGGCCGGAAATCGTCCAGAAATCTTATCGATGCATCAAATCCTTGACGCGGAATCGTTCCAGGTGTGAAGGAACTCCTCGGACAGGTCCAATCTCCCTTGAAGCGAGCGTGGTGTGTGATTAGTATTCAGGATTGCCGCCGGGATAGCTCAGATGGTAGAGCAACGGTTTCGTAAACCGTGGGTCAGGGGTTCGACTCCCCTTCTCGGCTCCACTTTAACCCCGACAGTATCAACCGTTTCCGTTCTCATCGTTTTGACTAGGTGAATCGTTCGAATCCGTAGAAGTGCCCTGGATGTGCCCTAGGTTCTTGGGTCTCTTGATGTTCTCCACTAATAAGTAATCCTGATTCCATCCGTCAGTAACGACGAATATCAATTAGTCGCCCGGATAGGTGAGTTGCTAGATGATAAGCCAAATACGATGGCCACCAAACTATTCCGTGAAAGACTTGCTTTGCTCTCTGCGGGGTGGGCGTTCGATGACCACCACGCCAAACATATCCTGGCTTTGATCGCGTCCCTCGGTTATGAGGACTTGAAGACTCTAGAGGACTTCTTGGTGAAGTCCTTCTCTAGAGCGGAACGGTTTGATAGGGAAGAACTGAAGGTTTTACATTTGTCGACCTCCGGAGGATGAAGGATCTGGTTCCTGAGGTTCGGTATTTCGGGGATCAGGGGACTCCGGTTTATTAGTGAACATATTATCAGCGCGAATGGGTTTGTCAAGCATAAAAATACCCTCCCCTCTTGAGGCACTGTTACGACATGAACACAATACAGATGGAAGGTGTAATCTTGATGAGTTCTCCCCTCATTCCCGGTTATCCACTATCTGTCAACGCTTTTCCACAGGATGAACCGGCGAAGAATTCTGTCAAGTTTTGATTTGAGAATTCATTAGACTTGGGGAATAAACAATGATGACGACTGACAGCCCCAAACTATACTTTCTCTTGGCGGGTATCGTCATGGCTCTCATGGTGATCATTTATGGCCCGTCACAACAGGAACACGAGCGGGCAAATAGTAAGCCAGACCCCCGTATTCTCGTTGTAGATGCCTCTCTTAAGGATGGCGAATTCGTTCTGGAGAACCAAGATAATGATCATTGGACAGACTGTTTCGTGGTCCTTAACGATGCGTACGAGGCTCCATTCGGCGACCTTAGGCCAGGAGAACACAGGAAGGTTCACATGCTTCAGTTCGTGGATAAGAACGCCAACCGCTTCGACATCTTCAAGAAACAGCCACAAGGCATTTACGTTTATGCCAATACGCCTGAAGGTTCCGCAACATGGGAAGGCTCATTCGACCACTCAACCCCTTCAATTGAACCCACCCCGGGTCCTCAAATGTTTGTTCCTAAGGGACCCAGGCCAACAGATACGCCACTTCCCCCCATATTAGAAACTGACATTAAGGCCGAGATAAGAGAGAATGGGTTAGTTGTCCTGAACGATACCCCTGTGTCATGGTTACAGTTCCAAGCGACTATTGGATCTGTCTCGAATGACAAAACTTACGGTGCAGTTATCTCTTATGTTGGTTCGGGCGAGTCAACTCTAATAAACTGGGAATCCTTCGAGAATTTTTCTCTGGCCAATAATTACCAGGGCGAAGTCTTCAATGCTTCTACGTCTGAAATTAACTCACTTCAGTTAACCGTAAATCTCACCAATGGGAAAAGTATCACCAAAGACATGTTGAGTAATTAGAAAGAGGGGGGGTAGAATCAATGTCGAAACAAGATCCACCGGTAGTCAAGATCGTCATCTTATCCTTACTGGCATTCATGCTGGGAGCGGATGGGTTGACCGCTTATGGTGAGTCAGAGACCGTCTTACAACAGATCGTAGGTGTCTTGAGCATGTTGGGAGGAGTCATCTGCCTCGGTCACGCCATGCTGATCCATGAGTCGTGGAGGAGTCGATCCGAGCGGTCACAAGAGTTGAAAGAACTGACAGGCAAACTCAACGACCTGAACGACTCGGTAATGATGCTTAAGAGTTCGCGGGATTAACTTTACCCTTTCATGTTCGTTCTATTACAGGTGCCCTAGATGTGCCCTAGGCGCTCTCTCAGACACTGTGACGCGCCATTGTGGCAACGCTAAATTCAAAGAATAGCGTTTTTGCTTCACCTTTTGTGCACTTTCAAACGGCTTCGTAAACCGTGGGTCAGGGGTTCGACTCCCCTTCTCGGCTCCATATAAAGGCCCTGATGCCGTTCGACTTTCCATTTTCACACGATACACTTCAACTCGACCGCATTTTCTCTTCTGCCCTTTTGCGACACTCTTGCCTGAATGGCGTGAGAACCTCCGTCAACTTCTCATTAATCCTCAAATCTGACCTTCCGCCCTCTAACTCCCACGTCGAGATTTCCTATAAAAGATTGTTCCACCGCCTCTTTCGACGGGCATCCCAATGGGTTAGTGTTATAATGTTGAAGGACCAGATAAGGCCCCAGGGTGAATGGCCCTGCATGAGTTCATTTGAGTAGGTTGGAAATGCAAGATATCCCGTATCCCCCCAATTCCTCTAGGATGAACAGGTGGAAAGTCGGGCCCAATACTCCCGGAGCATTTCGTTAGTAAATGGGTATGTTCGCCAGATTGGGTATCGTTCTAGCGCTTTTTTCGATGGCGATTTTTGACTCCGTTGCAGAGTCCACGGAATCAAAAGGCGCTGATGCTGCGCCAGACTTCAATCGGGAAATCCGTCCGATACTTTCCGAGAATTGTTTTCATTGCCATGGTCCTGATGACGAAACCCGAAAGGCAGATTTGAGGCTCGATACTCAAGAGGGGATCTTCCAAGACCTGGGCGGGTATCATGCGGTCGTTCCCGATAATCTCGATGCCAGCGAATTGTATTACCGTATCACCACAACCGATGAGCATGAGAGGATGCCCCCAAAGGATTCCGAGCGGGCATTATCGGATGAACAGAAAGACCTGATTAAGCGTTGGATCGAGGCCGGCGCTCTATGGAACGACCACTGGGCCTACGTGTCTCCAAAACGCCCTCCTCTTCCGAGAGAACTCCCCCAAGGTTTTCGAGCAAGTAACCCCATCGATCATTTCATTGGTCAGAGGCTTATGGAGATCGAATTGTCTCAGTCGGAGATGGCCTCGAAGCAAACCTTGTTGAGACGCGTTTCTCTCGACTTGGTCGGGCTTCCACCCTCGCCTGGCGATATTGAGGCATTCGTGTCGGACGAGTCGCCGGATGCCTATGAAAAGGTGATCGACCACCTGCTTGAATCCGAACGATTTGGAGAGCGGTGGGCGCGGCCCTGGTTGGATCTCGCTCGGTATGCCGATTCCAATGGTTTTCAGGCGGATCAGTTGCGACCCTCTTGGGCCTATCGCGACTACGTGATTAATGCGCTCAACCACAATGTTCCTTTCAACAAGTTCACCATCGATCAAATTGCCGGCGACCTTCTCCCCAACCCGACCATTAATCAGTTAATCGCCACCGGCTTTCATCGGACTGTCACCTGCAATGTGGAAGCGGGGGTTAACCCAGAGGAGAATCGAGTAAACCAAGTCGTCGATCGTGTGAACACAACGGGGACGGTTTGGCTGGGAACAACTCTCGAATGCGCACAGTGTCACGACCACAAGTATGATCCGATCAGTACAAAAGAGTATTACCAGTTTTTCGATTTCTTCAATAACACACCACTAGAAGTCTCATTACCAGATAACGATGGAGATGTTTCTCACGATTTCGTTGGGCCCTATCTCGATTTGCCCATTGATGACCAGCGTGAGCAGGAACTCAAAGCCTTGCAGAAGAAACTCGAAGAATTTAATGCCCAATACGATTCCTTCAAAGAAGAGAGCGAGAGTGGGTTTGCCAAGTGGAAGACGGAAGCACTGTTGACCCTAGAGGAGAATCCGGCCTCCCACGATTTACCGGAGAATGTGGTAAATATCCTGAAAAAGGAACCCTCGGAAAGAAATAATCAACAAAAAGAGACCCTCCGCGATCACTACCTGAACATGAACCCTGAGGTCTCCAAGTTGAACGCGTTCATGGAGAAACTGGAGCGAAAGATCGACCGTCTCAAACCCGTTCAGACACTTGTGATGGAAGAGATGGAGGAGTCACGCGCTACGTATGTCATGGTGCGCGGGGATTACCTGGACCAGGGTGAAGAGGTCGCTTCTCAAACACCGCAGTTTCTTCATCCCTTGGATGAAGACATTCGGCGTAACCGGCTAGGGCTAGCAAGGTGGTTGGTGGACAGAAAGAACCCGCTGGTGGCGCGAGTGACGGTGAATCGGTGGTGGGCGGAGATTTTTGGACAAGGGATCGTTCGAACCCTCGAAGATTTTGGGATGCAATCCGATCCGCCAACACACCAAGAATTGTTGGACTGGTTAGCGGTGGAGTTCATGGATAGCGGTTGGGATATGAAACACATGCTCAGACTCATGGTATTGTCCGAAACCTATAAGCAGAGTTCGGTTCTGAATGAGACCCTGTTACAAAAAGATCCTAAAAATCTCTACTATGCCCGAGCGCCCCGCTTTCGATTGGATGCCGAGACGATACGTGATCAAGGACTCTTTGCATCGGGGTTGCTTTCGACAGAGTTGTATGGCGAACCGGTCATGCCCTATCAACCACCGGATGTCTGGAATCAAACAGGGCGTGGCGAACCGGTATGGGATGAACAAGAGGACTCAAACAGGTGGCGCCGTGGCATCTATGTGGTCTACCGAAGAGCGGCGCCCTACCCGAGTTTTGTTAATTTCGACGCACCCGACAGAAGCGCCTGTACCGTGAAACGTTCTCGAACCAATACATCGACTCAGGCGTTGACCCTCCTCAATGATCCAGTCTATGTCGAAATGGCGCTCGCGCTTGCCGATCGTATCTTGTGCGAAGCACCCGATGAGAGTACCCGTGCAAGGATCGATTACGCAATGCTAATCGTAGCCGGAAGACCGGCCATAAAGAGAGAGATTGAGACACTATCGGAAGCGTTGGAAGAACAGGTCACCGTTTTCGCGAAGAACCCGGATAAAGCGTTGGAGCTCTTACAGTCTTCGTCCGATGTGTATAAAACCCATCATGACGATAAGAAAGAACTGGCTGCATGGCATTTTATCGCGACTGTTCTCTTGAATCTGGACGAAGTAATCACGAAAGGCTGACATCAACACAAATGGAATCTCATGGATTTATTCGGACACCCTATTGAAACGTTGTCGCGTAGGCTGTTCTTCAAGAACGCTGCCTTTGGCATTGGGGGCGCCGCATTATCATACCTAATGAACCGTGAGGGGTATGGGACCGCTGATAACCTCACTCTCACAAAAGGTCTGCATCATCTCCCGAAAGCAAAGCGTGTGATTTACATCCATCTCGTGGGCGCGCCCTCACAATTGGAGTTATTCGATCCTAAACCAGAGTTGCAGAAACGGAGTGGCGAACTTTGTCCGAATGAATTCTTTGAGGGCCAAAAACTCGCCTTCATTCGCGAGCAGCCCAATCTCTTCGGCACCCCTGGGGATGAGGAGTTTGCCTTTAAACAATGTGGGAACTCTGGCGTATCGATTTCCAACCTTTTGCCGCATCTGCAGACAGTAAGCGATGAGCTTTGTTTTATCAAATCGATGCACACCGAACAATTTAACCATGCACCCGCGCAGCTCTTTTCGCTGACCGGATTCGCGCGATTCGGGCGCCCGAGTATTGGTTCCTGGTTGAATTATGGGTTGGGTTCGGAGAACGAGGATTTACCGGGGTTCGTAGTTCTCAATACGGGCACCATCTTGGGGGCGGGCAATAGCGCATGGGGAAGCGGATTCCTCCCATCGAAATACCAGGGAACCGAGTTTCGCAGTAAAGGCGACCCCGTTCTCTTTCTCTCCAATCCGAAAGGAATGACACCCGAGCAACGTAAAAGATCGGTGGATGTGGTCAACAAAATGAACGAGATCCATTTGGCGGATGTCGGCGACCCGGAGATTGCCACACGGATCAGCCAGTATGAAATGGCGTACAGGATGCAGACATCGGTTCCGGAACTCATGGACACCCAAAGTGAAGACAAGGAAACCCACGAGATGTATGGGACGGAACCAGGCGAGGCAAGTTTCGCAAACAATTGTTTACTGGCAAGACGTCTGATCGAGCGAGGTGTCCGATTCGTCCAACTCTTCGATCAAGGGTGGGATCATCATAGCCGTTTGGTTTCTTCGCTCCCCAAAAAATGCAAGCAAGTGGACCAGCCCATTGCCGCCTTAATCAAAGATCTGAAGCGGCGGGGCCTCTTGGATGACACGCTTGTGGTGTGGTCGGCGGAGTTTGGCCGTACTCCAATGGCACAATCGAAGAGCGGGAGCGGTCAAGCCACAAAGATTGGTCGAGATCATCATAAGGAAGCGTATACTGTATGGATGGCCGGCGGAGGGGTGAAAGGCGGGCATACTCATGGGGCAACCGACGATCTCGGTTATCATATTGTTGAAAACCCTGTGGATGTCCATGATTTTAATGCAACGATACTCCATCTCATGGGTATCGATCACAAACGCCTGACCTTCAAATATCAGGGTAGGCAGTTTCGGCTGACCGATGTCCATGGCCATGTCGTAAACGACATCATTACTTGAGATACTTTTTCTGCGGTTCGGACTACGAAAGGCTCGATCTCGGGGATAATTTAGCATCGTTTCCTACTCACCCCCCCTACTAATGTCGCGTGTGGGCGAGCCAGTAACACAAGACTCCTACCATCCGTGGGTTTCCAAAAACGGATAGGATGATCTTTCTTGGGTTGAACGATGCCCTATTACCACAAGTTGGCTTGCGGTTTTCTTTCGACATCCCTAGCATTAAGTTTCCGGAGTTGGTTGCGGATCGAAGTCTATTTTCTGGGATAACCGCCGCTCAGATTAAGAAGGTCATTCCGACTGGTAGGGTGTATGAGCCGCGATGGAAGGAGTTCTCTTGAAAACCGTAGCAATCGCTCTTCTTTTCTCCGCCGCTGTGAATGTCGCTGTGGCTGACGATCACAATATTTTCTCTCGTGAGATTCGTCCTGTTCTTTCGAATAAGTGCTTCCATTGTCATGGCCCGAATGAAGAGGACCGGAAAGCTGGCCTCCGGTTCGATGTCCCCGATGGCAAGCATGGCGCTCTGACCCCTCGAACAGGTTATAGCATCGTCGAACCCGGTAATCTTGAAGACAGCGAACTGTGGTACCGGATCACGACCGATGAAGAATCCGACGGGATGCCGCCGAAAGGTTCGCACAAAGAGCCTTTAACCGACCACGAAATCTCGATGTTCAAGCAATGGATCTTGAGCGGTGGTGAGTACCGGCCCTTTTGGGCTTTTGTCCCCCCCGAGAAGACGGAAACCGCCGAGATTGCGAATGAGGCGTGGGGAAAGAGTCTCATCGACAATCGAGTGATGGCCAGACTGGAGAAAGAGGGGCTCGATCCCAGAGTAGAAGCCGACAAACGCACACTGATCAGGCGTGTCACATTCGACCTCAC
>JAJDBZ010000584.1 GCA_029261095.1 Candidatus Omnitrophota bacterium
GAGATGGCCGGACACATCGAAGGTGTCTATGGGTGCCGAATGACCGGAGCGGGGTTTGGCGGGTGTGCAGTCGCCTTGGTGGTTCCTGGAGAGGTCGATCGAATCTCCGCTGAGATCGAAAACACCTTCGAGAACCAATTCGGAAAGCGACCTTGGACACTATCGACCCCAGCTCATAGCGGTGCGAGGAGATTAAGTCTTGGATAGCCGATCGTGGATCACCGACCCCCTCACCTCAAAAGGAGGATATGGCTCTGTTATTCTGCTCTTTTCGGCCGATAATTTTGCTTGAGTTAAAGAATGACCCACAACCCTGCTGGAAACCGTTTGAAACAAGTTATCGAATCTGAAGGCTTCCTGGAACTTGTCCACCAGCTGGATGCAATCCTGGGAGATCCGGTCTGGTGGTGCTGTCCGAATCTGGAGAGTCCCCTCACTCTTATCAGGAGTCATAACAAGCGAGATTGTGGTCTCTTAAACGACGATCCAAAGATCCGGAAAGAATGGCACGAGGCTACAAGCGATGCGATGAAAGAAGTTTTCGCTGACCGCGTAGGACTGATGACCATTTCTCCCCCTGGGCATGTCCAGGTTGTTGTCCCCGTATTATGCGGGAACGACCTTCATGGAATTGTGGGTGTCTCACACCTTCCCGAGTATGAACAACGAAGACTTCCGCCGCTCCTTTCATTGCTGATCGAACATCTCCGTCAAATCGCGGAACGAGTTCGATCCGACCAGGATATGCGAGGGATACGAAGGCTCTGGAACGATTTCGTGTCCACCCTCGACCTGGGAGCCCTACTCGAAAGAATACTGGAAGAGATTCTCATACTTCTTGACTCACCCGATGGCGTCTTATTCTTAACCGATCCCGACAAACGATTAATCCCACGGAAGTCAATCGGGACTGAAGAAGTTCATTTGGAAGACATCGGTTACCCACTATCCGCGGCACCTTATGAGAACAAAATGAAATCATGGGACCAACCCGCTCGTCCTCTTTCAGAAGGCGATCCCCTGCGTGATTGGTATATCCAACACACGCAATCCGATACCACACAACAAGATGTCTGGGGTGTGCCCCTAATGCACTTCGATCATTTGTACGGGTTGGTGGTTTGCCGTAGAAAGAAAGGGGCGATAATCGAGAAGCATCTAGGAATGAGTTTGGACACTCTCACACTCGGTTCGAGTGTCGCCATACGAAACGCGCACGAGTTCGAAAATATGCGGCAAAAATCGATCGCTCTGAGCACCGTGCATTCTGTTTATCGATTGATGTCCTCAACACGTGTGGCGAGCGATCTCTTGCATCGTATGGCTAACCTCACTCTTCAAGTTTTGAATTCAAGAAAGTGTTCGATCATGCTGGCCGATCCAGAGGGCAACCTCCAACCCTGTGTGACCCTCGGGTTGGGAGAAGGCGAAATCGGAACTCAACCTCTCGAGTTGGGTGAAAGCATCCCCGGACTCGTTGCGGAAGAGGGTATCTCTTTGCGAGTGCAGAACCCCGTGGAGGATCCGAGATTCGAGACTGACCCGAAGAATTATTACCAATCCGAGTCTTACCTATCGGTTCCATTGTTTGAAGAAGACGTGGTCGGAGTCATTACTGTTGGCGAAAAGGCGGGTTCCCCCTCATCCTACTCGGTAGGAGACCGTGAAGTTCTGAACACGATGGCAGAGCAAGCAGTTATCGCCCTGATGAACATCCAATATTTCGAGAAGCAAGAGCGAATCGCCCTCAAGACGATGGGGACATTCGAGAATTTGTTCGAGACAGGAGATCCCGATACCGAGGGTCGGTCCCAAAAACTTGCCACACTCATCAGCGGGCTAGCGGAATCGATCCAGATCGATGAAAAAAGCCGTCAGAATTTTCAGATGGCTGCCTTCCTTCAGAGTCTCGGTTACCTTGGCGACGAGAAAGCGAAAGATGGGGAGGGCATCGCGGATTCGGAAAGAGACTCAAAGAGGGTTGCGATGGCGATCCGTATGGCGAAGAGAATGGACCTCTCCGACACAGTCGTTCCGATCTTGAGAGACCACCTGGAAAATTTTGATGGATCGGGAAATCCACGAGGTTTAAAGGGTGATGAAATCCCTCTCGGGGCCCGACTCCTGTCCCTTTCCGAAGCTTATCTGGAACAGGTCGACCCTCTAAATGGAGAAGAGGGTATCGGTATCGAGGAGGCGCTTCAGGTCATTGAGAAGGCATCTGGGAGCAGATTCGATCCGAATCTGGTCGAGGCGATTAAGGAGTTTGTGAGGAAGGATTCGTCGGATTGATTATCCGACTGGATGGACCTCTAGTGCTGGGTCCAGTGGAGAGAACTCTCGATATCGCTTATTTACCGGAGCAAGGTTTCTTACCGTGATTCGCTTTTTTGGAGCGCCAACGCAGTTTCTTCGAACCTTTTCGTTTACCGTTCGCCATTTCTTTTAACCTTTTTCGTTATTTCTTAAAAACAGACTGGGGATTCTAAAGGCCTCCCCACCCCTGTCAATCCCCCCTAATGGGAGGATTCCCAGCCCCTCTTAGGGCGCCTCGGCGGGATCCAAGACCTCTTGGGATCCTCGGACCGCCCCCGCTTTGGCGTTCCAGATGAAGGATCTCCGATGAATTCCGCCGCGCGGGTTTCGTCCAGGAGGCCCGGTGCTGACCAGAACGGCGACACGGTTCGTCTCTCCCGGACGCGCCACCTCTGAGATATCCATGTCGATCGGTGTCCGGACATCGTGATACCCCAACCGCCAGTGACGGTCCATATGGAAATTCATTCTTTCGCCATTCACCCAAACCCACACGCCATCATTGTAGACCGCGCCGATGGTCAGCCAGAGGTTGTCGAGGGGTTGGTCCTCCGGCAATTCGAAATCGATCGCATACCAAGCCATTCCCGAAAAACCCCACCCTTTTTCGTCCTGATGTCCCTGCGCCTCCCAATAGAGCGTCGTGTCGATGGTTTCCCAGGAATCGTCGAGGGGAGAATCATACCACTCGTAGAGAGTGCCGATATCTTCGGCGTCTTTCTTAAACCGCCACTCGCGGGGAAGCATCGACACAAGTTCACCGCTGGTGCCATCGATGCGATCGGCGATTCCACCATACTTGTTGAGATGCCACTCCAAACTGGTCCTGAACGAACGAACCCAATCCGGAGAATGGGGGAGCAGGCCAGTTTGGATCGCCTCCGCCTCATCTCGAATGGAAAGCATTTTCTCTCCCGCTTGCACTCCTTCTCCAAACCTTCCATCCGCAACCTCCTGTTCCATCTCGAGATAGAGTTTCATGTGATTGTGGGTCAGCCGGAGGACATGGATACGCTGTTTCACCTGATCGCTCTTCGCCGCCTTCTCCGCGGATTCCATGAGTGAATCCAGCTTCTCGATGACCGGCGACAGGATAATCCGCCAGGGCATGAGTCGCCCCCAGGTTTCATGGACTGTCGCCGATTCGACTGTCTCCTCCAGTGTCCAGATGTATTCCTCGACCGGGTCGGCGGCTTCCTCATAGAATTTTTCGCAATAATCGCGGACGAGGGAATCGACATTCTCGGTCGAATCCCACATCAGTTTGGATCGGACATAGTAATTCAGGTGTGTGACCATCCAGGTGTTCGTGCCCTCGGTCCAGAAACCCCACACTCCTCGATCTTTGAAATAAGGAATATCGTGTTTGAGATTGTGGAGAGCGGGGAAGGGAAGGTTGGCTAAAGAGTTCCCGGGGTCGTAATCATAAATGAAGACGCTGTTGAGGTCTCGTGTCCAACGGTCGAGTATCTGTTTGTAATGGATGCGTTGCCAACACTTGGGGTCGCCGATTCGATGAATCGAACAGGCCGCGATGATGGCAGACTGGATGCCCATGTTGGGACTCAGCTTGCCGACTCCTTCGGGTGGGCGAACCCGGTTAGCGTAACCGTTGGTGAAGATCCAACGATCGGGGAATTCGTCATAAACTTCGGTAGCAATACGATTGGCAAATTGGAACCAGAGGTCGGATAGACTCGGATCGCCATACCCCTTCCCCGAAAATCCGGGAAAGTAAGACTGGCATGTGTCGCAATAACAGGTCGGGTGACCATCGGGAGGCGCGAATGCGAAACTGACCCGATCGGGGTCTTTCCGAAAAGCTTCTCTGACAGTCTCGATGGCGATTTTGTAGGAATCCGGGTGAGTCATGCACATCATGTCCTCTCGCCGATTTCCATCCTTATCGAGGGCATAGATGTGGGGGTGACTCTCAAAGAATTTTCCGGGTGGAGCGAGTTGGGTCACGCTTCCATCTCCCGGGAGACTCACCTGAAGCGCCGCCATTTTGTTGCGGTTGTACCATTCCCCCAGACGCGCTTGATCGGTGGCGCTGACAGGGAACCACCCCGAGTACCACAGGTTTCGGAAACGAAAGCTCGGTCTCTCGATTCGATCGCGCGGTTCGATGGAGAGGTTTGCGAGCTCGGGAATCACTTCTCCGTATTCCCCCGGAAAGAACCAGCGACACCCCAGTTCCTCCAGGAAATCATGGACCGCATAGAGTGTTCCCTTATATTTCCAATCTTCATTTCCGGCGAGTATGAGGTCGTTCCCCACTGTGCGGTTCACAAACCCTTCTTCGTTCATTTGGATGGTGAACCCGGAGGGTATCTCACCAGCGAGTTTCTCGGCGGTCCGACTTCGACCGACCAGGATTCGGTTGCCATAGACCTTCGCCGACTCGGGCAATATGGTGAGACTCGCGCCTGATATCTGGTGGAGGTAGGACTGAAGAACTTCGGCGGCGTTCCTTGCCTGTTCGGAGGGTTCTTCGGCGATCACAATCGTGGCGTTCGGTTCGCCGTTATTGACAAGGTTGATGGCGGCCTGCGATGAGGGTGTGGCGATGGTGAGAAAGATCGCCGCGAATAGGGACAATAGGGTCGCTTTGAGTTTCGGGGGCATTGGACTTTGCATGATGGATTTCCTAAGGATTATCTTTTCAGAACCCGATTCTGGGTCGAAAAGAAGAGCGTTTCTAGACGTGCACTTTTTTGGGCAGGGTCCAAGCGTGGCAGCCTTGGTAGGAGGTCATCCAAATACTGTCGAGGACTGCAACCAACGAGATTGGCTGGGAATGGGATCGAACTGTATCAAGGCAAGAGGATCTGCTATGCTGCAGAGGTGGAGGGCATGCCGGTGAATACAATCAATATCAAACCCGATACCGATCTACAATCCAACACCTCCGAAATTTTAAGAGAGGTGAATGAGACTCGGAGTCCAATTGTCATCACGCACAATGGAGAACCGATAGCCATACTTCAGGACCCTCACACCTACGAGGAGATGAGGCAGACCATTGCCCTCTTGAAACTGGTCGCTCAGGGTGAGCAGGACGTTCGAGATGGGAATGTGATTCCACAGGAAGAGGTGTTTGCCGGAATCCGAAATCATCTCAATGTGAAATGAGCGATAAGAAGGATGTCGTCTGGGCACAAATTGCGCGGAATGATTTGTTAGACATTTCTGACCATATTGCCCAGGACCGACCAAAAACGGCCCTTCAGATCCTCGCAAAGATTGAAGAGAAGGTAACCAGCCTTAGAGAATTCCCAGAAAGAGGACGGACCGTACCTGAATTCGAAAAAATGGGGATACTTCAGTATCGGGAGTTAATTATCAAACCTTGGCGCGTTATCTATCGGATCGACCTCTCGATGGTGGTGATTCTTTCAGTACTGAACGGGAGACGAAACGTGGAGGATGTCCTCTATCGACGACTCACAAGACCAGATTTCGGTTAGCGACTTTATTTCACAGACTTCGTGAATTCTGTCCCTTCATGGTAACCGAATTCGAAAGCTCGCGGGTTTGCTATTTCAGATGTTTCGGTAGAATCCTTTCACCCGGCTATGAATGCCGGGTTCCTAAAAGCGCAATCTATCTTTTTGAATTGAGATCACATTCACATGCCACGTATTGGAATCATCGGATTTATGCACGAGTCGAACACTTTTTCCTCGACTCCCACCACACGGAAAAATTTTGAAGAGGCCCATTTCAATATAGGTCCTAGCCTAATCGATCCTTGGAAAGAGGCTCATCATGAGATCGGGGGCTTTCTTCAGGGATGCGACGATCAAAACCTCGAAATCGTTCCTATCCTAGCAGGTTGGGCCACACCCGGAGGCCCCCTGACCAGCGAGACCTATG
>JAJDBZ010000585.1 GCA_029261095.1 Candidatus Omnitrophota bacterium
CTGGACTGGATTGGGATCGCTGGCTTGGGCAGGCGCCAATGGTTCCTTACCGAGTCACTCGCTGTCACTATGAATTCCGGTGGTGGTATGCGTACTCAGGCGGGAAGTTAACCGACTGGGGAGCCCACCATAATGACATCGCTCAATGGGCCAATGGAACCGAAAGATCAGGTCCCATCGCGATCGAAGGGGAAGCAACTTTCCCCGAACCCGGTGGATATGATACCGCGCTCACATTCGATGTCAGGTTCGAATACAAGGATGCCGCTCCTGTTATCTGCCACAGCGAGGGAGACAACGGTGTCAAGTTCACCGGTACTGAGGGCGAGATCTTTGTTAGCCGAAGTGAAATCAAGTCGAGTCCGGAAGACCTCAAAGACATTGAACTGAAACCGGACGACACTCACCTTTATAAGAGCGAGAACCACCAGGGAAACTTCCTCGAGTGCCTGCGGACAAGAGAAGACCCCATCTGTGATGTCGAAATCGGACATCGATCGGTTACCGTTTGTCACCTCGCTAATATCGCGATTCGCCTTGGGAGAAAGATTCAGTGGGATCCCGATACAGAATCGGTGGTAGGGGATGAAGAAGCACAAGCTTGGGTGACGCGCCCCCGGCGCGACCCATATCAGTTACCTAAGGTGTATGGCTCGACCCGAAGACGGGTTCGGTCCACAAGAAGATCACTTTTTGGCCGCGCATTTTAAGACATCACATAAACAGCGGGGCGAATCCTATTCGCCCCGCTGTCTTCCTTTCTTTCCACCCCAATCATATCTAGTTTCACATGAAACCAGCATAAATTGGAAAAATAATGAATTTGGGATCAAAAGGTTGACGGACCTTTCATAAAAAATTAGGATGAAACTGGACTTATTTGTCCTAATCTTCAAGATTACTTGAAGGAAGGACATCGAAGACAGGAGAAATCTAATCTTGATGAGCAGGCGGCTGTGTCGACTTCTTCTTACAGTGGGCGGAACAGGAATGGGATTTCTCATACCCTTAAGCGCCTTTTCCATCGCGCCTGAACCTGCCGGATCCTTGGCGGTCTCCGCCATTTCCAAAATGACCCTTCCTATTCAATCTTCGGCCATGGATTCCGGAGCTGATGACCCTTCCACATTGAATGCCCAACCTGTTTCCCCTTCTATGCAAGACACGAAGAACCGATCCGTAATGTTCGGTCTCCTAGTTCTTTCGCTCCTCCTTTTGGGAGCGGCCATCGGATGGGGATGCCGCTTGAAGTCCCAGATGACTCGTAGAACCCGCGAGCTTGAATCGCAGGTCGAAAGCCGTCGAATTGTCGAGAAAATAGTCGAAGAGTCCCAAGAGAATTTTAAGAACTTAGTCTCAAATCTACCCGGTGTCGCGTTCCGAGCATTAACCGACGACCAATCGACGTTAGAGTTTGTCAGCAACCGGATTGAAGAGTTGACCGGTTACCCACCCTCGAGTTTCTTGGAAGGATCTGGAAAACCTCTATTCGATTTGCTCCATCCTGAAGACCGAGTGGCAAGAGAACTGGCCATCAAACGCTCTATTCGCGATCGCAGCCCCTATCAAATAGAATACCGCATTCTCGATAAAGCCGGTGCGACAAAGTGGGTTGTGGAACGAGGACAATCGAATGTGAATCAGTCCGGCGAGGTGGGGAGTCTCATCGGTTACCTCTCAGATAACACCTCACACAAGGAAGCTGTCACACGGCTTATGGCATTTGTTCAAGAAAATGAAAAACAAAATGTCGCCCTTGAGGTTGCACTGGATGAAGCGAAATCGGCAAAAAGAGCGAAAAGCGAATTCCTTGCTGCGATGAGCCATGAGGTCCGGACACCTATGAATGGCATCCTCGGCATGACCGACCTCCTGTTGGACACACCACTCGATACAAACCAAAGGGATTATGCTCAGACAGTCCAAAGGTCGGCGCAGGGACTCCTTTCTATCCTCAATGACATCCTCGATTTCTCAAAGATTGAAGCGGGGAGAATGGAGGTTGAGGAGATTCCATTCGATCTTCGCCAAGTGGTGGAGGAATCGCTTGAGTTGGTCATTGAACTCGCGACTCCGAAGGGAGTGGAACTGGGTTACCGTATGGATTCGACCGTCCCCGAAAAGATCATTGGGGATCCAACGCGGATTCGGCAGGTTCTTCTGAATTATCTCAACAACGCGGTCAAGTTTTCCGAGGAAGGTGCCATTTTTGTCGATGTCTCCACTAACGAATCAAGAAGTGGAGGACCGATGGTGCAGATCGAAGTCAGCGATGATGGAATCGGAATTCCACCCGATAGAATCGGCCTCCTGTTCGAATCATTCTCCCAGGTCGATGCTTCCACGTCGCGAAAATATGGAGGGACCGGTCTCGGACTCGCTATCTGTAAGAAGATCTTGGGCATGATGGATGGGGAAGTTGGGGTCGAAAGTACCGAAGGCGTCGGATCCACATTCTGGGCCACTTTCCCACTCAAGCATACTGATGAATCCAAGGATGTCCGCAAGATTCTGGAATTTATTGGAAAGAATGTCGTTGTGGTCGAACCTAATAAAAAAATTAGAGCCTCGATCTGTGAGGAACTCCAAGGTTTGGGAATGACAACTGAGGAGGTCGAAGGATTCGAGTCGCTCCAAGACTCTGTAAACTCAGGGGAATTCAAAGATTCTCATTTCGACCTGGTGATTTCGGACATGGATCAGTCAGTTTCCACGCCGTATGAATCTATTCAAAGGCTAAAAGCATTAGACCCTTTTGCGGGATCTGGGTTGATCATGTTGGTCCCGCGAAAAGAAGTGGCTCGACTCTTTAAGGATGAATCGGAGGGAGTTGGATTCTTGGCAAAACCCATTTTCAGGAAGCGCCTGATTCAAGCACTCACCTCAGTACTTGGATCGGAGATTCGGGACGAAAACATACTCGAGATTTCTCCGGAACCACAGATCCGGAATCAGTGGGACCACACACCGAGAATTCTCCTCGTTGAGGACAACCCGGTCAATCAAAAACTCTCCACCAAACTACTCGAGAAGTTTGGATATCTTTGTGACCTGGCCTCCGATGGGATGGAAGCATTCAAACTCTTCCAGTGTATCAAATACGATCTTATCCTTATGGATTGTCAAATGCCCGGAGTCGATGGGTATGACACCACTCGGATGATTAGGCAGACCGAAACGGCTCTCGGAGATCACATACCCATAGTAGCTCTGACCGCCAACGCGATGAAGGGCGATCGCGAAAAGTGCCTCGAGGCGGGCATGGATGATTATCTAGCCAAACCTATCGAATCGGCCAGCCTGAGAGAGATGATCGACAGGTGGTTAAGCGCCAATGCGAAATCTTCATAGGCCCATTGTCCCGAAAGTTTTAACATTCAGGACGCACTGTGATTCAAGTGGAAATTGGGATTGGCCGATAATTCCCGGTTAGGACACCGAATTCGGAAAGCATAGGATCTGAAAATGACCGAAGCAGTCGCGACACTGAACGAGATCAATCACTACTTGGACGACCTCTATGATTGGGTGCTCAAAAGCCGTGGCGGACTGACTCGAGAAGATGCCAAGAAGATTTTTCATCGCTATCGCTCCGGAACTCCCGCCAAGGAAGAATCCGCTACCGGGCCTGAAAAACCTGGAACTGAGAAACCCGATCTGGATCCGCAGGCCCGGAAGATCGACCAGATCATCGGTTACATGGAAGAAACCACTCAGCGACTCGACCATATCGAAAACGACATCGGTTATCTCAAAGACAAAATCGATCTCATCTTAAAGAAACTTTAGATTCCTTATCATTCTTCCCTCTCTCGATCGGTTGTCTTCCACTAAGACTCCTGACAGAATCTCACCATGAACGCCGCTCAGGGTCGCCCCTTGTCTACGAATGGGATTCGAACATCGCTCAATGAGGAATCTCGCAAACGGTTTGAAAAAAACAAAAGCCTTATGACGGAGAGGTTTCCTGATCGGGCCAAACGCCTCTCTCAATTCGATTTCAACAGTTCCCAATTCACCACCATCCCAAATCATCAAGGCGATCCGTGTTTAATCGGATTTCGTGAGCGTGGACAGCTTGTCAGTTTGGACGATCCCATGGATCCGGTGGGAACCCAACTCAAATGGTTCGATCAGTTTACTTTCTCCAATATGACCCATGCTATCTTGCTCGGGTTTGGGGCGGGGCACATTCACCCGCGACTCATCCAAGAACTCCCACTTCTAAAAAAACTTGTTGTCATCGAACCCCACAACGATCTCTTGGGTGTCGCCTGCTCCACCTATGACCTGACCGAGGTCTTGTCAAACTCACAGGTTTCCTTTTGGACACCGGAAGATGGCTACACCGGCTCTCTTTGGACCATGGACTGGTTGGAGGGTTTCGATCAGAAGGGAGGAGACCAGGTCGGATTCCTCCTGAATCCTTTCTTTCTCAGGAGTTCACCCGAGTTTTTGGTGGAATACCTGAATTGGCTTCGGATCAAGGACGACAAGTTCGGAGAAGCGCAGAAAGTCTTGGAATCGAAATTCCCAATTCAACCGGGTTTACGTGAGGATTGGGAGTGGGGCATCACATTGACCGGTGTTAAATCCTTGGCAGACCTCGGAAAAGGATTGACCGGTGTTGTCCTCGCAGAGGGGCAATTGAGCGAACAAGAGAAAAAGTATCTTGCCGAGGGTGACTCCGAGAAGCGTTTGGTGATAGCCCGCACAAATGTCTCGAAGGAACTCCACCCAATGGTGGATGGGTTTGTCATCGAATCGAACGAATCGGTCCAATTTGAGCTCCTGCCCCACCAACAGGTGTTTGCAGATTTTGGGGCTGCATCTCAGAATGCCCTTCCCCCAACTACCGTCGTTTTTCGAACTGAGGTTCCCCCCCAGAGAGACCAGATTCTTTCACCGATCACCACTATGGGGCACCTGAAAAATAAGGGGACGCTGGTCAAACAACTCCACCCATCTGGGACCTTGTTGGATCTCTGCCGTCATTTAGGCTGCCGCGAGATCCTACTCATGGGAGTCACGCCGCTGGCCCGCAGAGAGAACGCGCCCGATTACGAAGCGATTGGTCTTTCAGAACAGATTCGTCAATTGGATCGTCCGTGTCTCTCCTTTTCGTCAGCCACCTCATCCTGGCTTGATGGCGTTTCCCTCATAGGATCCGAGGGTTATTCCCCAGGGAAACAAACGAAGACATCCAGTCTTGCGGAAGCGGTGGAAGTCATTCGAAAGAGACCTCCGAAACTTCCCGCTCCCAAGAATGCGATGGATCGGTCTCTGAAATGGAATGGAACCGAGCTGGTGACTCAGGCGGGGCTACTGAAAAAGCCCGCACAAGGAAATCTCCTCGAAATCCTGTTTCGCTCAAATCTCGAGTGTCTCCAGAAAAGCCGACCCGAAATCGCCGCAATGATCGAAGCGCGGATGGCGAATCCATCACCGGTGGAATCTTATCAACTGGGCATCGGACCCGAGGGGTTTCCCCATTTGGCCATTGTGAGGGACGAAAAGAAAATCGCGATCTCTCCTATGACAACGAATCCATGGAAGGATGTGGTGGAATCGGAGTCTTGGAGTTGCCTATTCAGCGAGTGCGCCAATGTTGTCGTCGGTTTGGGGCTCGGCTTTCATGTGGAATCAATCATCGAGCGGACATCCGGTCGGCTGATGATTTGGGAACCGCTTGTCGATCGATTGATGGCCGCGATGCATGTTAGAAACTTGATACCCCTCTTTGCCAATGACCGAGTCGATTGGGTTGTGGGTAAATCGGCCCTTGAAGCAGCCGGCCAGTTTGTCGACACGCGAACCCAACAGATGTATTACCACCCCATCATTTGGGAACCCTATGTGGAACCGGGAATGAGGCAGGCTTATGCTCCTTTCGTTAAAGATTTCCTCGCTTGCTTCTATCCCAGGGTCTACGAAATCCGGGCCATGCGGAATGAATCGATCATTTCGGCCAAGAAGTGGGCCCTCCACTTTCTCAAGAATACCCCGCGTAAAGCCGAAGCTGCTTCCCTCCGACTTCTGAGAAATCGATTCGAGAAGATCCCCGCGATCATCGTGTCAGCCGGTCCCTCTCTCGACGAGACTGTTCACTTATTGAACGAAGTGAACGATCGAGCTCTGATTTTCGTGGTCGA
>JAJDBZ010000586.1 GCA_029261095.1 Candidatus Omnitrophota bacterium
CCAGGGTCCTCGCTGAAATCTTCACATTTCTGTCCCACGCCGAGCGATGTCGGACGAGGACTCGGGGTAGGGGTTGGAGTGGGTGGGTCTAGAATCGCAGCTGGAAATGCCAGGCTATCCGCGCACCACAGGACAGGTCCCGACCCACTGGGGTGCACAGTGGCAAAGAAACCCAAATGAGTGAGGTTGACCGGATCGTTTCGTTGGGTGGCATCGAGGTCCGTGCCAAAGGAGGGAACGCCATCTACATACACGGTCACACGCCCAAAACTACCCTGGCTGGGATCGTACTCATAACTCAACTGGTGAACCGTTCCGTCGCCCACATTCAGGCCCGTGTTTAATCGGGTCCGAGAGGTTCCCCCATTCGTATAGAGGTACACCGCCGCACCATCATCCAAATGAAAAGCAAAGGCATTGGGTGGATGTTCCATCTGGGGAGTTGTGTCACCCGAGGTTGGACCATTGAAAAGACCTATATTGAGCGACCCCCCGCCTCCGATTCGTCGATAAAAGAAACTATAGGAAAAGGGTTGATCCAGATTGGTGATGGGGTCCACCGGAAGGGCATAATAGGCAGGTCCGACTGTGTCGCGAAATATTGATCCGCCCGCCTCCCCCGCGCCACGATCACAGTCGTTTGAGTTCTGGAATCCAAAGTTCTGGTTGCCGACTGTATTCCGAACCGCATCCCACCCTGACGGAGCAGAACTGAATTCTTCTACGAATCCTACGCATGGGGCACTCTGCAACAGGAAGAAGAGAATGGACAAACCAGTAAGACGAGAACACACCATTGTATAGGATCCACCTGATTCCTTCCGCCGAATTTCGGAAGTGAGGGTATCCTAAATGATGGTTGGTAAAGACCAGAAAATCAATTGTGACCTCGGTTTCACATTTGGTGGAGTTAGAAGACGCCGCCCGGCGAGTATGAATCGAGGTGAATGGAACCATTTCGAGTACGGATATGAATCATCCCTCCTCCATCCCCAATCGTTCCCTTCACTCGATGGCGATCGTCAACAGCATCCTGATTCAATGGGAATTGCGAGTTGATCGACCCATTTCCGGACTTGAGGTCGACATGGAAGGAAGAACCATCAGGCAAGCGAAGATGGACTCTGCCATTGGAGGATTCGCAGGTCACTGCCTCTCCGTCGATCGGTGGTCCAGTCAGTTCCACCTCAATACTTCCATTTGAGGATTTTAGTTCCGATACAGAATCGACCGATTTGACTTCAATTCTACCATTGGTGGAAGTTGCTTTCAGAGGTCCCACTATTCGATTGCCTACAAACCTCCCGTTCGAGGTGAAGACTGTCGCTGGGCCGCGAATCTCGTCCAGTTCGATTCTTCCGTTGGTCGAATGGGCCTTCACTTCTCCCTCGATCTCTCTAATTTCAACCCCTCCATTGGTCGTGTGAACTTCAACATTCCCATGGATGGGTACCAAGATTTCATAGTCGATCCAAGAACTCATCCCATCGAACAGGTTGGGCAGCACGGTCTTCACCACCAAACTCTCAGAGGTTCGGTCGATTGTCACCTCGACTCTGTCGAGTCCTTTCTTCGCCTCAGAGGTGCTGACCTTCCCCGACCCAAAGCCGAGGAAACCAAACCACCCCGATCGGAACTTCACCTGTTTCTTGGCTTGAATCCATATCGAGGATTTATCCCAGGACCCGACAACGATTCGTCCGTTTGTATTATGGACGGATAGCAGACTACCGGGCGATGCAGCCGGGAGCTCGGTTTCCATTGTCTGTGAATAGGACCCGCCCGGCTCCCGTTCGATGGGCGAATAGATTCCGAATCGATCTGGATCCAGTCCGGGTGTTGCAAGAGCGTTTGGTTGATCTGTGACGAAACCGCCGAAAATGAATCCGATCATGGACGCCAGGAGTACTGTCAAGAACAGGCCCCAGGGTCTCCTTGGGTGGTTTGTTCGTTCTGGTCTGGACATGGTGTGAGCCCTTTCTTGGTTGTCGCTATACCTGATCTAAAAAATGGATTGCTGGGGCCGCGTCTGTTTTGCCCATTTCTTCGGGATAGCCGAGACCGCGTTCATTACTCATGAAGTCGAGTTTCCCAATCGTAGTCCTTCGCGGTTACGATATCTTCGATCCTTCGGATTCTTCGATCCAGGTTTCCATACGTCTTCTTGACTCGATTCAATGCCATCGACCTAGAACTCACATACGAATTGTAAAACTCCTGGTCTTCGACATCAGAAAAAGGAATGACCGGCTCGGGCTTCATGAAGATCGCCGCGATGAAATAGACCACGACAGGGGGAAACAGACCGCCCATGAAGAGAACGACTACAAAGACGGCTCTGAGCCAGAAAACTGAGAAATCGAGGTACTCACCTATCCCGCGGCAAACCCCGCAGATCATTCCATTCCGGGAACGGTAAAGTGTTCTTTCTTCTGTATTGCTTCGCATCGCTTTCCCCTTTCGTTTTCAGTTCGTTCTATCGCGCGCCCTTTAACGTCACGCAATCGTTTACCTCAAACCGCCTTAATGACTAGAATTGCACTCACTAAACAGACCGGCGCACCCAGTACGATCAAGGGGCCAAGGAAACAGAGCAAGGCGCCGATCCCGAAGAAGACACATCCAATAAAGATCGCAAGAGTCCGACCCAATACCTCCAGGATGAATAGGGCCAGTTTGAAAGGGAAAAGGATGAGTGTTTTCAATAACTCAATCACGGTCAGTCCTCCAACTCCGAGAATCGTTCCATCTTTTCTCGTTCTTTCCTGTCACGTGCTTGTTCAATCAGGAGCGTTTCCAGAGATTCCACACGGTCTTCCATTTTCTGGAGCCCTTGATGAATCTCTTGCATCAACTTCGCTTCTTCCGGATCAACCCCCCGGCGCGAATTCTTCCCGCCCCCTTTGAGGATCTTGAGAGAGGCCAGAAAGATGAATCCGAACACTCCTACCAAAAGAACAGTAAATGCGCCAACTATTGCGACTATTTCCTCACCCATGATCTGATTCCTTTATCTTCCTAAATGGTTTCTATGAGTCGAATGGAACAAATCTCATTCTATGGTCGGTCGTCCTTTTGAACGATCCCAAACAGGTTTCGCTGGGACGGCGGTGAGCGTTTACATCCTCTCCGCCTACCGATCCGACAGTAATGTTTCTAAGGAGGCCAGTCGATCTTCCATCTTATCGAGGCCGGCATGGATATCACGCATGGTATCCATGTCCGTTCCAGCATTCCGACGACATTTTTCGGATCTACGTCCGAAAGCGTGGGACGCTGCCCATACCCCGAGGAATACGACCCCAACCAACACCAGGAGAGGGAGCCCCAGAAACAAGAGGCCGATGATAAGACCGATCAGACTTCCGACCAAAGTGAATGGAAGCGCGAGAATACCGAAGACGACCCCAACCACTCCCATCAATAGTCCCACGATGGACCGGACGACGAACCCGACTACGGGAATGAGCAAGAGAATTCCCAACACAATCAAGACTGTTTTCAAGATTCCGTTCATGGGGTATTCCTCTCTTCCGTAATTTTCATTCCACGTGCCATCCATTTTATCACACTCCTGGTCTTTTCGAGTCGATTATTTTGATTCGCCACTGTAGGCCGTTAGTCCTTCTTGGTGACCTGTTCGCGGAGACTCTCGAGTTCTTTCTCGATATCCTCATCCTCTTCCAGTTTGGCGAATTCATCATCCAAAGTTGGACTCTTGCCATAGTTGACCAGGTCCGCTTTTGCTTCCATTCGGTCGATCCGCTGTTCGAATTTGTCAAATCTCATCATGGCTTCCTGAGTCTCAGCCTTCCGAATCTCCTGCTGCGCCCGATTCTTATGCTGAGCGTGGATGTGCCTCTGGACCAAGACCGCCTGACGCTCTCGGGCCGCTGTGAGTTTGTCTTCGAGTTGACGGATGTCCGTCTGATACTGCTCTATTAGACCACTCGCCTGCTCCGTCTCTCTTTGGAGAGAATCAATCCGCTCGGTGTACCGCTTCTTCTCGTGGAGCGCCTCCCGAGCGAGATCCTCTCGGCCCTTGGAGATCGCCAGCTTGGCTTTGCTTTCCCATTGACCGCCTTTTTCCTCCGCTTCGTCGAGTTGGCGCCCAATCTTTTTCTTGGTTGCCATGGCTCCCGCACAAGATGCTCGGATCTCGACCAAGGTGTCTTCCATCTCCTGGATCATAAGTCGGACCATTTTTTCAGGGTCTTCGGCTTTGTCCAGCATGGAGTTGATGTTTGAACTGATGATGTCGCGTACTCGTGTGAAAATTCCCATGATTCTTACCTCCGTAATGATTTCGAATCTTCTTCTATTTCTATGCCGCCTGAGTAAACAGTCGGTGTGTTTCTGATTCGATGTTTGGGTCGATGGGGGAAAACGCTAACGGTTTTCCAAGTCGCTCCAGGCATCTGTATAGAAACTCAAACTCCGCCCGATCTTTCACGATTTGTGTGGTTCGCTTGTCTTCCATCAACTCGACGAAATGGTCGATCCACAATTGAACTTCTTTCTCATCGCGATGGCTATCCGCCACTCTCAGTTTCTCGGCTTCGTTTCTACTGTCAAAACCCCATTCCCTATCTCTCAAGTCTAACCAATAAGCCATTTTCCTAACTCCAGATCCCAAAATTTAGTTGACCTTTTCACCAACTGTTTGAAGAACTCCTTCCATGACTCCCTTGGGTGTATCAGGTGAGCCTTGGACATAGACGAGAACCGTGCCAAAAACCGCGGATTCCCGATTAACGAATTCTGCCTCATCTCCATCCAGTCTCTCTTTCGCCCACTTCGATTCATCCGAATCCCTGAAATCCACAAAGTAGAGACAGACCGTATGCCTTCCTGTTTTTAACAGTTGAAAGGAAGCCCACACCTGACGGTTTTCGAAGCACTCCTTGTAAAAGTTGTGGTCAAAGAGACGCTCCTTGGAATAGACAGTCCCGCGAACGACATTGATTCCGTCCTCCCCTGTGAGCATCAATTGTTCGACACCGTCATTTGTTGATGCTGTGGCTTCGATCCTTTTTTCGGGTAGGAGAAACTGAGCAGTTATCAACAATCCCAAGAGGGGAATCGCCAAACGGGCAATCAGGTTGTTGCGCTGGTTTGTCATCGTTGATCCTCTTTCTTAACTTAGTTGTGAGGATCAAGCCTCACTTGACCAGTTGATTATCAGGAAGCGTGCCAGTCCATTTTGTATGTCTTAAGTTAAGTGATATGAGTGAGATACAAGAAATAACCCAAGTAAGGCCATATCTTCGCGACCGCTAGGAATAGCATTTTTCACTAACGTATGGTGAAATATCCCATGCCTTCCGATCACGTCGGTAATGAAACTGGGTTTGAATCTCATTCCTCGCGCCCTTCCCAGGATGCGATCGGAGTTTCCGATGTTTTTCTTCAATTCCAAGAACAACTCTCCCGAGTTGCCAAAGTCGATCGACCGATCCTCCTCATAGGGGAACGTGGGACAGGAAAGGAACTGGCCGCACGGAGAATTCACCACCTCTCACCTCGGTGGGATGCGCCATTAGTGGCTCTTAACTGCGCGGCACTTTCTCCGACCTTGATTGAGGCAGAACTCTTTGGCCATGCGGAGGGGGCGTTTACCGGATCGCGGGGTGGACGAAAAGGAAGGTTTGAATTGGCGGATGGCGGGACTTTTTTTCTCGATGAAATTGGGAATGTCCCTATCGAAACTCAAGAAAAGATCCTCCGAGTTGTCGAATATGGTGGATTTGAACCAGTCGGTTCATCACGAACTGTGGAAGTAGACGCTAGGATCGTTGGGGCTACGAACGCAGATTTGGTGGAAATGGCGGAATCCGGAGAGTTCAAAAGGGACTTGCTCGATCGTCTCTCCTTTGAGGTCTTGTACCTCCCACCCCTTCGCGACCGAAAAGAAGACATCCTCTTGCTCGCCAATCACTTTGCTACCCGGATGAGTTTCGAATTGGGGCGCACTGATCCCGCCGAATTCTCTTCAGCAGCAAAAAAAGAACTTCATCATTTCTCGTGGCCCGGCAACATCCGTCAACTCAAGAATGTAGTCGAAAGGGCGGTTTACCGGACGGACGAAAAAATGATCGAAGAAATTGTCTTCGACCCATTCGGGTCCCCTTACAAAACTCCCGAGGAAAACCTAAAGAAACCATCCTCTCAGTCGGGCTCACCCCATAAGAACTGGGATTCTTTGAGCGATGAAGGTATTGGATTCGAGGAATCTATCAGGGATTATACGGTTCACCTCTTGAAAAGTGCTCTGGATCAATCGAAACACAACCAAAAGAAGGCCGCTGATCGACTTGGGATGACCTATCACCAATTCAGATGGGTATACCAGAAGCACAAGGAGTTCCTCGGCACGGGTCGTGAGTAATTGTAAAATTTTTATAAAGCGTTACAGCCCGCCCCTGAAACCGTTGCCCTACCTTATCGACACATTTCAGGAAACGAGATATTCTACCCCCTTCTCGCATAAAGGACGAATTGGATCCTGTGTTTCGATAGTTGATGGTTAACGATACTGATCTACATGAAAAGGGAAACATCCATGAAACAAAGAAAACTGCAAGGATTTACTCTAATCGAACTCCTCATAGTGATCGCGATCATTCTAATCCTGATCGCGATTGCTTTGCCGAATTTTCTTGAAGCACAAATCCGGGCTAAGGTAACCAAAGCCCAAGGAGAGATGCGAACTTTGGTCACAGCCATCGAGTCCTATTTTACCGACTATGATCAATATCCATCCGATGGCGATGATCTCGATCCCACTGTGGTACCTTTCGATCTCTCCAATTTCGATTCTTACACACGGATGAAGGTACTGACCACTCCAATCCCCTATGTCACAGAAATCCCATTCGATCCCTTTCACGGAGAATCAGTTGATCTGAGCCAATCTCCAGCGGCCGTTCTCTTCCTCACTGGTCCACCCTTTACATACGCCTACAATACCTTCGGCAGTTTCGGCGCCCAATCGCCCGGCACGCCCGATAACTTTGGCAGGCCCGATGATTTCGGAGTCACGTCCCTGGGTCCAAATCTAGAATTCAATTCCGCTTCCGGCGTTCCGATTCAGTATTCACCTACAAACGGAACGAAGTCTATTGGGGATATTATCCGCAAGGGCGGCCGTCGGACCATCCTGGATTCGCTGTAAATTTGGTATGATTGCTAGGTTTCACTGCCCGACTTCCTAGAACCTTTAGTGGGAGAGGAAAACAACATGCTTGAGCGTTTCAACTCGATTCATAAAATCTGTTTGTCTCTGGCAGTCTTGGCCCTGTCTACAACTTTCGTCCAGGCAGAAGTTGGAGGATGGCTCGATTGGCGGGGCCCCCACCAGACAGGTGTCTCGGATGAGACTGGCCTTCCAGAAACAATAGAGCTTAATGGAGAAAACCATCTCTGGACGAAAAACCTTCCGGGTCGGGGCCAGCCGGTTATTGTTTCCAGTGGGGGTAAAGAACGAGTGTACGCCCTTGGGTACCGTGGTGAGGGGCCCAATCTCAGGGAATTCCTCGTTTGCCTCGACCCAGTCACCGGAGAGACATTCTGGGAGCGAGGATTCAGCGATTTCCTCAGCGACAATGTCTATGATCGGTATTCCATCGGAAATCCTGGTGTCGACCCCGAGACTGGAAATTTATTCATCCTCACGACACCAGGGATTTTTGCCTGCTTCAGCCCCGACGGCGACCTGCTTTGGCAACACTCGATGATGGAAGAATTTGGACGACTGACCTTTCCCAATGGAAGGACAGGGTGTCCCGTCATCGATGGAGATTTGGTCATCACCCGGGGTATCACAACCAATTGGGGAGCCGAAGGACCGGCACGCGATAGATTCTATGCATTCGATAAGTGGTCAGGAAAGTTAGTTTGGTCCTCCACTCCAGGAGTCGGGCCGAAAGATAGCTCGTTCGCGACTCCAGTTTTCGGGTGGGAGAATGGCCGCCGAGTTTTCTATTGTGGGACAGGATGTGGGAATGTTGTCTGCGTCAACGTCAAAACAGGTGACCCCATTTGGCGTTACCAGTTCTCCCAAGGAGGAGTCAACTCGACAGTGGTTCCGGACGGGGAAGGGAACATTGTCGCCATTCATGGGAAAGAGAATGTCGACACCTCGGAGACAGGCCGGATGATCTCATTAAAAACTGGCGCGGAACCGAAAGACGGAGAACCGGGGCCCGTTGTGCTCGATTCATCTTACGAGAACTGGCGTGCCCCGCTCATGATGTTCACGAGCTCGCCTTGTATCGTAGATGGAA
>JAJDBZ010000587.1 GCA_029261095.1 Candidatus Omnitrophota bacterium
AGTCTCGGGGGTCCAGTGATGAAAAATTTACTTTTGCTTGGCTTTTGGCTTGTTTCATTCTGGTCCGTTCTGTCATGGACTCCTGCATTCTCACAGGAGGAAGCGGGGACCATTCAAGGGATATTACTGGACGGGAGAGACGAGCGGCCATTGAGAGGAGTACCGGTGCGCCTCATCGGATCGGAAGTACAATCCAAGACTGATATCAAAGGCGGATTTAGACTAAGTGTCTCCCCAGGTTCTTATGCGGGAATCGTAGTCAACCTCCCAATGGGGGCGGGTCTCGCTCTCCTCGAAGCCGAGGTCCGGGTCGAATCGGGAGTGACTGAGGATCTCGAAACGATCGAAGTATTCCCATCGACAGAACCTGCTCCAGAGATCGTGGCGCCTCAGGAAGTGGGAGGAAGCCCCCCATCGAGTGCCCCTGATTCCAACCTTCGTTTGATCCCCTGGCTGGGATTGGTGCCGACTGAAGTGCCTGCGGACTATGGTCCACGAGGTGGAAGTGGGATCGCCGTTTCGGTGGAAAGCACCTTTCGAGGTTCTCCCGCTGAGGAAGCCGGCTTATTGCCGGGCGACTTTATCGAGCAAATCGCGGGTCGGCCCGTAACCAGCGTCTTCGAAATGATCCAACTGATCGAAGCAAGTCCAATGGGCACGCCCACTGAGGTAACAGTTGACCGTCGTGGACAGTTACTGACATTGACCCCAGTGTTGGTCCCCGTTCCGGAGTCCGCGGTCATGGCGATTCGAGCTCTGGCAATGGGGGGTGGACCCCCTCCCCCACCTGGTGGAGGAAATCCACCAACCCAATTCGGACCAGGGTACGGGCCGGGTCACCCGCTGCTTCAGGAAGCGCGACGACAATCGGAACGCGGAAATTTTCAAGCGGCGGACCGTGCCTATGAAGAGTATCTTGGATCGAACCCTCAAGACGGCCTTGTCTGGGCGGAATACGCCGAGATGGTTTTTCACAATATCCAGAACGCTCGTGGAATGCAGCTGATGGCACAGGCGGTTAAGAAACCTGGATTGTCTCCCTACGATAAAACCCGGTTGCGATTGATCATTGCCCAACGAAGGCTCGAAAGCGGGAATCTGGTTACAGCCCAACAGATGTTGATCGAAGCCAAGCGAGAAGATCCGACCAATCCGATCATTGATGAACTCCTTCACACGATCGAGATCATGGTACTGCAGGCTTCTGGGCAGGTCCCGGGTGGGCCACAAGCAGTCCCGTACAACCGATCCGGCAATCAGGTTCAAGCCAACCAGATCTTGGTGAATGAGCTTCTTGGGAAGATCACAAAGGAATTGTCCAAGGAAAAGAAATGAACCGTTGGGTGTGTCTAAGTTAATCTGGCCGAATGCGGATAACGCCTACTATCCAATTTCTTCATCGACATGTGTCGCCTGGGAGAGCGAAGTCCCCAGCGTTCGGAGACAAGCAAACCCAATGATACCCACTGGGATGATCTGGAGGGCCCAGATTCCCACAGCGAATGCCTTCGCTTCCTGTTGGGGGATTTCGTATATCGAAACAAGCGTCCACTCAACCGCGAGTTGATACACTCCGACATAGCTCGGGGCTTGTGGAACAGTGACCGCTATTCCGATGGCAGCGCACAAGACGAGTCCGGCTGAAAAGGGGAGATCGAACCCAAACGATCGCAGAGCGCAATAAGCCGATAACACTAAGGTAAACCAAACGGCCCCTGTCCAGATGCAGACTCCCATGGTGTGCCTCCCTCTGCGGAGCGAGGCAAGACCCGAAAGACCCGAGTGTATTGTCTTGTGAAAAAAGCCAGTCTTGCCGCGAGGTTTTTGTTGGCCTTCCCTAGGGTCAATGAACAAAGGGACTAGCCATGCAGTGGCAAGAAGAACCAGAGGCAACCCGAGTGCACCGACGATAATCTTTATTCGATGTTCCTCGAATAGGGGTTGGAGGTTTTGCGGAAGTTCTCCCGCGGGAAGAAACCCAAGTGCAAGGGCGGCGACTGTAAGGAGCGCTAGACCATCGAAAGATTTCTCAAGTGCCACGGTGGTCAAGAGAGCGACAAACGAAAACTTTGCCCTCCTCTTCAAGACAACACATCGTGCGACCTCGCCGAGGCGAGCGGGAAAGATCCGGTTGATGAGCATCCCCACAAAGAACGCTTGGGTCAGGAGTTTAAGCGAAACTTCCCCCAGATCGTCGACAAGAATCTTCCAACGTGGGCATCGAAGGAAGAAACTGAAACAGAAGAAAAAGATACCGAGTGAGAACCACCCCAGATGGACCTCTCTCCAAGTGGAAAGAAAGGACTCCCAATCCAGATCGCGCGAAAAGATCGCCAGGGCCGCGATTCCCACCACTAACCCAAGCCAAAACTTCCATCCCTTCATCTTTAAAACCGAGTGATCCAACCGCCAAGGTATCGAATCGGCCAATCATAGTTCATACTCCAGGGCTGAACGGTCGCTTGCCAACTCGAATAGAATCCAATTCCGATGAGAACGCAGACCAACCCCCAGACCCAGCCTTGTTTCAATCTGCTTAGTGCGAGGATCCCGAAGAATTGAAACGAAGGGGTGAAGAACATGAACCACCGATACCCGGTCGCCGACCCGCCATAGTTGCTCTGTTTGAAAGTGTAGAAAACAATCCAGATGAGAGTGAGGATGCCCATTCCTATGCTCTCCATGGCGAGCACAGGCTCAACGGTCTCCGTGCTCGCATTCATTCGCCTGACCATCAGTGCAACGAGAATGAATGGAGCAAAGGCGAAGATCATGTAGAAGAAAAGTGAGACCTCGGGAATCCAACGAGTATCGCGGTTGTAAGCCCATGCCATCCAACCACAAACAGGGACAACTGCGAGGTAAAGAATTTCAGTCACACGGTTCACTAGCGATTTCTTCAGTCCAATCACATAGAAAATGTAAGCCACCGATAGCAGCAGTGTCGGATACAGTGAGAACAATCCCTTTCTTCCGACTGATAGGTGAAAAAAATTGGTGGGTTTGTTTTCATATTCTCCGGCAGCATCCATTGCCATCGGTAGTCCCCAGTAAGAACCGGGCCACTCATAGTATTCTTTAACCAGGTAAAAGGGTTTCCACTGACCGCTGATGACATAGGTCAGAACAAAGTGGAGGGCCAAGGGAGGAAGCGCGCCCAGTGTAAACCAGATCAATGTTTGGCGGGGAAACGCGGTGACAAGGTAAAGCCAGAGAGGAATGCAAAAGAACGCAGCCGGGATATCCACGGTCGGAAGGAGTCCCGCAACCAATCCGGTCCAAAAGAAATTGAGGGGAGTCGGTTGTATTTTCTTATGGACTAGACCCAGGGCCAGAACCATCGAGATGAAAAACAGAGAACCGGCGGGGACATGGTTGTTGACTGTCTGGGAGAATCCCAGAAGCTCATTGCAAAACAGGAGGATAAAGAGACCGACCAGACGGACTAAGGGATCGTCGATAAACCATCGTGCAGCCCACTTGAAGAAGACCCCAATCAGCAGGAAGGGAATCCCGGTGGATGTGAAGGTCAAGATCCATACGAGGAACTGGATGTGACGATCATCGTCAAAATCGAGACCGAGTTTGTAAAGAACCCAATATTCGCCAGCCATTAAGAAGGGCATGACCGGTGGTTTCGAGGAATAGAATTGGTCGTTGATATAGACCTTGTCGATGATGGTGCCGACAGGGGTATTTGTTTTATAGAAACGGCTTTCCTCAATCACCCAAGCACCGCGCTTAACCAGGCTGTCGACACTGGCCATGCGCGACTTGTCGTTATCAATCCGTGTATTGGTGAATGTGTTGAGAAGTAGAAAGACAGTGGCCACGATGATGAGCAGCCATTCCATCCGATTCACATTTTCTTCAATCCGATATTCCGCGTTTTGCATCTTATTATCCCATTCAGGAAGAGGTTCAACCTCGGCCTACATGCCCACGATGTGGTAACCACCATCGATATACAGAATCTCACCGGTAATACCGCGCGCCAGATCGCTCCCCATGAACATCGCAGTGTCAGCCACTTCATCCAGATCGGTATTCTTTCCTAACGGCGCATGTTCGGCCACGTATTTTAACATCGTGGTAAATCCTGAAATGCCCCTGGCCGCGAGGGTATTGATCGGACCTGGAGAGAGACCGTTGACTCGAATGTTGGACTCCCCCAATTCGTATGCGAGATACCGGATGTTTGCTTCGAGCGAGGCTTTCGCCACGCCCATCACATTATAATGAGGGATCACCCGCTCTGAACCGTAGTAGGTCATCGCCATGATGCTCCCGCCTCCCCGTTTTTCCATGAGTGGCTTGGCGGCTCGTGCGGTAGAGGTCAAAGTATACGAACTGACGTTGTGAGCGACTTGGAATCCTTCCGCGGTGGTATCCGAGAAACGACCTTCCAGCTCTTCTTTGGGGGCGAATGCGACAC
>JAJDBZ010000588.1 GCA_029261095.1 Candidatus Omnitrophota bacterium
GACATCCGAATTCGCGGAGTCGAAGTCACCGGCATTTCGGCGGTGGTCGGCATCTATCTGATCGATTGCGAGAATTTTTCCATCGCCGATTGCTACATCCACGATTTCATCCTTTCGGCCACCTACCGACCGCTCCCCGGCGGACGCGGTCCGGATGCGCTGGGAATCTCGGTCAAGGATTGTTCGTTCGGACAGATCACCGGAAACCGTATTGAGAATCTGAATGTCACTGAGGCATCCGCTAACGCACTTGCTTACCAAACCGATGGAATCAATCCGCACTCCTCGAGTCACATCACCATCGCGAACAACACGGTCCGAAATGTCGGCGAGGGTCTCGACCTGGTCAACTGCGAGTCGTTCACAGTCACCGGCAACACCTTCGAGGATTGTTGGCATTTCGGGATCAAGATGATCCACGGCACTCGCTATTGCACAGTTGCTCACAACACCATCTCTAACGCCGCGCTCGCGGGAATGACGCTCTATTTCGGAAATTCCAACTTCGGCCCCTCCTATGGAAATGTGGTGCAGGGAAACACCATTGTGAACACCGGGTCCCTCCAATGGGATAGCGATAGTCCGGTGAAGGGGGTGTGGGGCGGTTGGTTGGTGGCGGGGATCGAAATTGTTAACGACAACAAACCGACCAACTCAGTCTTCGATTATATCGTCGCGGATAACGTGATTTACGACGATCAGGACGAACCGACTTGCAAGTATGGGATCATCGAACGATACATCACTTTCGATCAAGTCGGCCCAGACGCGGTCAATCCAAAATCGAAATCGGAACCCTTACCTGTCGACGATGGCGGGTTGTTTACAAACAAAATCTCGGGGAACCTGATCCGGGGGATGGCGGTGCAAGCCTATCGAACCGGATCACCCCTAGGGAATGACGAATGAAACGCAACGGACATGATTCACAACTCATTAGAGGAGCGATTGGCCTGTTGCTCGGATGCTGGATGGGTGTCGCGGTTCAAGCGGAGGCAGAGATCCTGACAACGCCTCCCCCCTCCAACGATACGGAACTCTGGGTCATGGCGGGACAATCCAACATGGTCGGCTGCGGTCGTCATGTCCGGAAACTCGAACCCGATCCACGGATATGGCTTTACAACATGGACAACACCTGGATCCCCGCAGTTCCCCCGCTTCATCGAATCTTTGAATCGGTCGCGCCAGTTCATCGCGAAATATTCTGGAAGACCGACCAGATCACCGAAGAAGATTTCCTCGAGCGAGGAGAGCGCAGCAAACGCAGCCCGGCTGGAGGAGTCGGGCTCGGGTATTTTTTCGCCAAACGGCTTATTGAGGGAATCGACTCCGAGGTGGGCTTGATTGCCAGCGCGCATGGTGGGACCACCATGGAACAGTGGGATCCGAAGAAACTCTCGGAGGGGGATCATTCCCTTTATGGTGCGACCATCAACCGGATCAAGGCAGTCGGTGGAAAGGTTCGCGGCATCCTCTGGTACCAAGGGGAGAGCGAGGCGATGGAACCGGGGCAAGAGAAGGTCTACGAAGCGGAATTCCTCGAGCTCATCGATAGTTTCCGACGAGACACCGGGGACGAAGATCTTCCCTTTATTCTTGTACAGATCGGTCGGTGGGCAAGGGCGAAAGATCCGCGCGCCGACAACTGGGACACGGTTCGTGACATTCAACGCCGAGTCGCGACCCAGAGAGAAAATGTGTGGGTAACCAGCGCAATCGATTTAGAGTTGGACGATCAGATCCACCTGTCGATGGCGGGGCACGAACGGTTGGGAGCAAGAATGGCGGAGATCGCTTTGGGTCAGGTTTATGGCATCGAAAATCGCGCTGTCCCGATCGACCTGAAATCGGTCGAGGTCGAGAAGGCCGATAGCAACCGTCCGGTCATCCGTGTTCATTTCGATGGAGTAGATGGCAAACTTGTCAGCCAAGGTCCTGCAACAGGATTCCGGATTCGCACCGATCGCGCAGGAGAGTCGGTCCCCCAACCCTGTCGGGTCGACTTCGATCCAGATCACCCGTCAACGGCGATCCTCCGGTTTGGGTACTCGCTGACACTGCCCGCGACCCTAATCTATGGAAAGGGTCTCGACCCCTATGTGAATATCGTGGATGAAAAGGACATGCCCGTCCCAGCGTTTTCTTATGAAATGAATCAATAATAGGTGGAGGTTTTTCGTGGAAACTCAGGAATTAGAATCGGCGCTGACACTGATCGATTGGTCGCTCATCGCGGTCTACTTCGTTTTCGTCATTTGGCTTGGAACCCATTTCGGAAAGAAGCAAACGAGTTCCGATCATTACTTTCTCGGAGGAAAAAACCTTCCGGGATGGGCGGTGGGTATCTCCATTTTCGCCACGCTGATCTCCAGTTGGGCGTTCCTGGGTCTCCCTGGTAAATCCTTCAAGGACGATATCCAGATGTTGATGACCATCGTGCCGATCCCCTTCACGATGTGGTTCTGCGCCAAATATTTCATTCCCCTCTTTCGCGACAAGGTCAAACTGAGCGCGTACGAATACTTGGAACGGCGATTCGGTCTCATTGCGCGCCTTTATGGGAATGTCGCCTTCATCTCTGGGCACATTTTCAAGATGGGAGTGGTCCTGATGCTCATGTGCAAGGCGCTCTCGGCGATGACCGGGTGGAATGTCGATGCCCTGATCGTTCTAATCGGACTTGCCACCATCACCTACACTTTCTTCGGTGGGATTGAGGGGGTCATCTGGACCGATGTCACACAGGGAATTCTTCTTCTGGGTGGTGGTGTCGTCTCGGTTCTCTTTCTCTTATTCGCCGGAGACTCTAGTCCGGGGTTGGTTCTCTCCACCGCCTACGATGCGGGCAAATTCAAGTTGGCCGATTTCAGTTTCGACTGGAATGGCATTAGCGTCTACATCTTACTCGTCTTCGGATTGAACCTTTATCTCGCCAAATACTCGACCGATCAAACAGTCGTCCAAAGATACCTTCTCTCCTCCAGCCGCAAGCAAGCCGCCACGGCGCTCTGGGTCTCCTTCGGCTTCCTCGCGGCGGTGTGGGTCATCTTCATCAACATCGGATCGCTACTCTGGGCATTCTACGATCTCCATCCGGAACTTCTCCCCGCGGAAATCCGTGCCGAACCCGATGCGGTTTTCGCTTATTTCATCGGCCACCAACTTCCCACTGGACTCACCGGACTCATTCTTGCTGGTCTCTTCGCGGCCTCCATGTCCACATTGTCCAGTGACCTGAACAGTTTGAGTTCCGTGGTAATCGACGATTTTTATAACAAACTCAAGAAGACCGCGAACGATGTGCAGAGACTGCGTTTTTCCAGAGGAAGTGTCTTGGCCGCTGGAATCGTCGCCATCGTATTGGCGATCGCCCTGACCCGAGTCAAATCGATTGTCGACGCCGCTTTTTGGTTCGCCTCGATCATGGCCGGTGGGATGATGGGGATGTTCTTTGTCGGACTCTTTACCAAGCGGACCAGCAAACAAGGGCTCTACTGTGGTCTTGCGCTGGGAGTTTTGGTCATAGCCTGGGCATCGAGCACCAACTCGATCGACCCAACTCTCGACACCTGGTACCCGAAATTTTCCATCCACATGTACTGGTTGGGGCCAATCGGAAACATCGTCGTCTTTGTCGCGGCTTACTTGTTCAGTCTCGTCTTGAGTCCCGGTTACCGTGCGCCGGAAGGGTTGACCATATACGGTGAACCGAGACGAGGGGAACCGATCAAGGGAATCAAGCGGGCCGAGACCGAAGAAAAAATGGAAGGAGAATAAATTCCATCAAATGGACAGAATCGTAATGAAAACTCTTTTAATGTTTGTATGCGCCTGCATGTGCGCCATCACCCCCTCTTTCGGGTTGACCTATGTTCCGGGATCGCTGGTGGATGCTTCGGGTGGATCCGGTGTTTCGACTCCCGGCGGGAGTGAAGATATTGCGGTCTCGGATGGCCGAGCGGGCCAATACGGTCAGATCGACATCGCCGATGCCGCCGCGATTCCCGAGTGGACTTATGATCTGGGGAGTTCGCAACCGGTGAACTCTGCCGCCTTCTGGTCTTGGGAAGGGTCGGCAGTCACTTTCTCGCAGATGCCGAGCGGAAATATTTTCATCTCTGTTGCGGACAATGTGGGTGGCCCCTACACTCAGGTTGGCACCCTCTCGCGATCGACAGTGCGTGATAACTTTGCGTTTCCAAACAGCAACGCCACCTATGGAGAAGGTTTTCGTGTCCCCTGCGATGGTACCTCGGGCCGTTATGTGAAGGTTCGAGTCGAAACTCCTGGAACGACCGGAGGGCTGGACAACCACTGGCGGATCAAGTTGTTCGAAGTGAATCCCAATCTCGTTGTTCATGGCATAGCCGACACCAACGGAAGCAGCGATGTCAGCGATTTCCCGCGGATCCCCTATAACGTAGTCGACTCCCAACTGAATACGACTTGGAATCCGCAGCGCGGAGGGCTCACTGTGGATTTTGATCTAGGGCCCTCGCCCATCCTGATCGACCGAATTGTCCTGACCCCCGACATCTCCTCCGGTTCCGATGGTCATGCGCTCCCGCGCATCGGTACGGTCCGAATTTCCTCGACCGAAGACCCGGATTCGTTCGATACGGTGGTCACCAATTTCGATGTGCTCCCGCCAAACATCAACACCGACGATGCGGTGATCGATCTACCCCAACCCGTTACCTCACGCTTCCTCCAGATCGAATGGACGGAAACGAGGAATCCCGCCATCTTGGCGAATCAATCCCGAATCGGAGAGGCCACTTTCGTTTATGTCATGAACCCCACAGCGACTCCCTCGAACACCCCGACGGCTTCTAATACACCGACAGCCACCACCACTCCGCCGACTCCGACCTTCACACTGACTCCCACTCCCACTCGGACACCGATCCCGACTTACACCCCGGTTCCCAATCCCGTTGATGTGACGGAATGCGGAGTGATCCCCAACGATGGCCTCGACGATTCGCCCGCTTTCCGAACCTGCCTGCAAAACAACGATGCCCTGTACCTGCCCCCCGGCGTCTACGATTTTTTTAGCACGGTCTACCTTCCATCCAACAAATCGATCACCGGAGCGGGGATCGACGATGTCACCATCGAACTCCGAACCGATACAGTCGCCTTTCGTGTCGAGGAACAATCCAATATCTTCCTCTCCCATTTTTCGATCAACCGCCCCTTCGACAACTCACTCCAGGAAATGATCTTCGTCTACCGCCGAAGCGGAGGAACCAAACCCTCCAATGTTCACCTCGAGCGTATCCGTTCGACTAACAACCGTTCCCGCGCCCCCGCCCTACGCTTCATCCAAGCGGAGAATTGTTCGACCCGTTACTGCGAAGTGATCGACACACAGCGGATGATTTTCGAGGATGGTCACCTTTACACCTACGGTTCGGGAATCACTTTTGAAACTTGCGACGGGTTGGCGATCGAGTGTTGCACCGTTCTCGAGACGAGAGATTTGACCATCGAGAATTCGACGCTGGCGGGAATCAACACTTATTACCAAGCGGGAGCGATTCAGATCAGCGGATCCTCGAATGCTCGCGTAGTGGGAAACCGTGTCCATGTCAGCGGGAACGGCATCGACGCGGGCGGAGCCGACAACGTGTTGATCGAGGGCAACCGTGTCGACGATATCCAAGCGACTGGGATCAAACTTGTGAACGGCTCCTCGTTTCAGGAAGTTCGGAATAATTATGTGACCCGGTGTGGTTTGAATGCCATCTCGTTGTCGCCGGGAAACACTGAATTGGCGGTTCACGACTCGCTCGTGGAAAACAATGTCATCGCGCAAACCGGCGAAGGAATCGGGAAAGACTATTTCGATGGATGGTTCGGGAACACCGTCCCCTCGGGTGTTCACCTCGACACACCCAACATCCCCTCGGGCCGTCTTTATGACAACACGATCATCAACAACATCATCTACGATAGTGTCGAGATGGTCGGCGCAATCATCGATCGCCCCGCGACTTACTCCTCGATCAACACCACCATCGAGGGAAATGTGCTCCTCACCGGGATGCCGCCGGAGGATTGGGAGGTTTGCGCGGATGAGGTGTTCGGCCCAACATCTACTCCAACGCCACAGACACCCACCCCATCCGCAACGATGACACCAACGGCCACACCGACATTAACGCCGACAGCGACGCCAACCGCCACACCGACTCAAGGAGAGACGAATGTCAGTTTATGGTTCCTTTACTGAACCCCAAGAGAAAGGTCGGGTGACCAGACTCACGTTTGGAATCCTTTTCCTTCTCTCTCTATTCGGGATGCTTTCGCCTGTCCTGGCTCAATCGAGCACTGTCTGGGAAGAGGCGCTTCCGATTGAGGCGCCGCTCGATATCGAATGGATCGGGGAAATGGAACACGATGGGGTCCCCATCCGCTCTCTCCGCTACACCGGTTCGGTTTGGAAATCGGAACCGCAACGTGTGTACGCGCTTTATGCCCAACCCGAGGGTGAGGGTCCTTTTCCCACCATTCTCCAGATCCATGGAGGTGGGCAGACCTGCTATCCCTCCAATGTCGCGCTCTTTGTGAAACATGGATACGCCTGCCTCTCCTTCGATTGGTGCGGACCGAGGGACAACCGATCCGAATCGGAGATCACGATGTGGCACGAGGATTTTCGAGGCGAGTACATGGACCCAGAGGATCACGAGCCGGGGCAGAACATCGTGCATCATGCGATCCTCGCGGCCATTCGCGGGATCGATGTTCTCAGTGAGCAACCCGGCGTGGACCAAGAGAGAATTGGCGTTCAAGGGATCTCATGGGGCGGATACATCACCTGGTTGGTTAATGCCCTCGATCCCCGTCTGAAAGCGGCCACTCCTGTTTATGGCATCGGCGGTCTGGAGAAACAATGGAGTGGAATCGGAGAGGGGGTGGAAAACCGTTCGGAGAAGTTCCAAGAATATTGGAAGACAAACTACGATCCCGCCTCCTATGCGGACAAACAACGAAGCCCGGTCCTTTTTGTCAACGCGAGCAATGACTTCTTCGGTCAACTGGATGAATGCGAAGCGCGGATGGCTCAACTCACCGTCTCGCACCGTCGCACCTATGGAGCGAACCGGATGCACAGCCTCGACCCGGAAAATGTCTCCGCCGCGATGGCCTGGTTCGACACCCATCTCAAAGGGGATGGAGCATTCCCCGAAGCCCCGAAACTGGTATTAAGTGTGAAAGGAGACGGGGTCCTGGTCGGGATTGTGAAGGTGGATGATTCGCGGCCAGTCAAAACCGTAGCTGTCGACCTTGCACGGGGACCATTCCACCCTCTGCTCAAGTGTTGGATAAGATATGAAGCCTCGAAGAACGAATCGGGAGAGTGGGAGGTCGAACTTCCTCTGGTCGATTCGGCGCAACCGATTTCGACCATCCCGCAGGTGATATATGAGGACGGGGCTCTTCTGAGCGGGCCGTTCCGAGAAGTCGTACCCGGCAAGGTGGTCGCGGGGCCACGCGCTACCGCTCTCACTTCGGATACGATCAGCGATTGGGACAATGGCCCTCCGGGTTGGATCATCCAAACAGGAACCGATTTCGTCCCCTCACCAGAGAACTCTCCGCACCTCGGCCTCAAGGAAATCGATGGACACCCGGCCCTTGTGTACGACACCGAAAATCCGCCTGGAAACATCCGTCTGATCACCCGCCTCACCGCCGATGCGGCTCGGAACAAAGGGAACCAACGGTCGCTCGCCATTTGGACCCACGACCTCGGGAAGATCACCCTCAAAACCAATCAGTTTCTCCGTCAACCCGGAGCGGAAACCCACCGATGCGATTTCGAGGCGGGAGAAGGCTGGATAAAATCAGTCCTGCCACTCGACGATTTCGCTCTCATCGACGAAGGGAGCGGGAACCCGCCCGAAGGAGTCGATGAACACTTACAAAACTGGAACGATGTCCACCTCTTCGAAATAGCATCCGAGACCACCCCGAAAGGGACCCCGGCCATTGGATGGATCGGGTGGGAGTAGTTTGTTTATTGCCTGTTTGAAAGGAAGGTTTTAACGGAAGCATGAAAACAGAAGCAGTCATTTTTACTGGTAAGAATCAAGTCGAGTTTGGGGAGGTCATGGTTCCCGACCCCGGTCCGAACGATGTCGTTATCTCAACCAAACATTCCTGGATCAGCAACGGAACCGAAGGTTCCTTCCTTCGGCAGGAAAGATACGACGGGGTCACCCCCTGGCAAACCGGAATGCCACTTCCCTACCCCATGGTTCCCGGCTATCAAAAAGTCGGAATCGTTCAAGGTGTGGGCAAAGATGTCAAAGATTTCAAAGAGGGTCAGTGGGTCTTCGCGACCATCACGAAGATCGAGGACGCGCATCTCGGATTTGGCGGTCATGTCGCGGTCGGACCGTCCGATGCGTCTGAGGTTTACGCTCTCCCCGAGGGAGTCGATCCGGTCGAGTATAGCGGCTTGGTCCTCACTCAGGTCGGAACCAACACCGGCGGACGCCCCCCGGTCGAGGGGAAAGGTCACGCCATTGTGGTCGGCGATGGCATGGTCGGTAACTGGGCCGCGCAAACGCTCCAATCCAAAGGAGCGAAGGTCGCCTTTGTCGGGCGGCACAAGTTCCGTCTCGATCTGCTCAACAAACGGGATGGGGATCTGATCCTCAACTCGAGGGAACAACCGGATTGGCTGGAACAAGCGGTCGAATGGGCCGGCGGTGAGTTCGATATCGTGGTCGACACAGTCGGCAATGAGGTGAACTACGATGTCAATCTCAAGATGATCCCGCTGCTCACCTATGGCGGCCACTATGTCACCGCCGGCCATGAGGGGAACAAACCCTGGATGGACCTGCGTCAGTTTATCTACCGCGAAGCCACAGTTCACTGCCCCTGCGGTTGGACCCGTCCCCGGTTGGAGTCGACTCTTAAGCAGATTCATGATGGGACCATCTACACCAAGCCATTGATCACCGATCAGATGAAGGCACAAGATGCGGCAAAGGCTTGGGGCAAAATTTTTAACGAAAAAGACTCCACTCTCGGAGTCGTTCTGAATTGGGACTAAGGAGAAGAAAATGAAGATACTCATCACCGGCGCCGCCGGATATGTGGGCCGCTACCTCACCTGGAAACTGGAGGACCGTCATGAACTCGTGTTGGCGGATGCTTTCGAACCGGACCCTTCGCGGGTCCCCTGGATCTATGAACCCCTGAACCTGGAGAGAGAAGAAAAGTACCTCCCCAAACCCTCGGACAAACATCCCTTCCATGTCGGCGACGCGCTTGATATGGATTATCTGAGACGCATCTCGGAGGGGGTCGACTCGGTGATTCACCTGACCGGCAACCGCGACTCGAACGAGAGACCGATTGTCTGTTACGAAGTCAACGCGACGGGTGTGTTTAAAATACTCCTGGCGTGTGAGGAGCATGGGATCAAGAAAGCGATCGTGGCGTCGAGCATCAACGCGTGCGGTTGGTTTTATAACCGAGTGACCGACCGACCGAGAAACTGGCCCTACCTCCCGATCGACGAGAACATCCCGCCGGATATCGAGGATTCCTATAGCCTCGCCAAATACTCGTGCGAGCTCAACTGTGAAGCTTGGAGCAACCGGACCGGGATGACCACCGCGGCGCTGCGCTTCGCCGGAGTTCTCCCCCCGGAATGGACGGAGACCTACAAGGAACGGGTCCAACCGACCACGGAATGGCCGGGGGAAATTGGGAACTATGTCGATCTCCGAGATGTCGTCGATGGGCTGGTCAAAGCGGTGGAGTGCGAAACCCTGCCGAAGTCCGGTGTCTACCAATTCGCCGCTCCCGACACGACCCTGCCGGAACCGACGATGGAGATCATCGAGCGCTTCCGACCGGAGCTGTTGAAGGCGGTGAGAGAACCGCTGCCGGGGAGAATAACGATGCTCTCGAACAAGAAGGCAAAAGAGGCATTCGGATACGATCCACAACATTGCTGGATGGAATACTGATTCCAGGTTCCAGTCGTATCTTTTGAAACACCGACCGACCATCCAGGTTTTCGGATCGGTTGAGCGTTTTGGCGTTCAGCCGGTCCGACCCGGTTGTTGGACCGAACTGTTCTCTTTCGAGGACTGAATCATCGCCTCCATCACCGCCACCGCCGCCAAGCCGACGGCTCCGTCGGTCTCCGGCGCTCTCTCCCCTCGGCAACACTCCGCGAACTCCTGGAATTCTTCGAGCACTGTGTCCACGGATTTGATTTCGATGCGTTCCGCCTCCTCCGCCCCGAGAGGTTTTAATAAGACGGACTTTTCATGCGCCGTGTTGATCTCTCCGCCGGTTCCCAGAATACGCAATGAACGGACACGCGGGACTGAGTAAGCGGTGGCTAGAGTCGAGGAAAATCCGCTCGGGTGTTCCATCCTTCCCAAACAGACATCCTCGATGCCACCTTCCATACCGACATTCTTGATCCAAGCCTGAGTCTCACGGACTTCTCCAAACAGGTAATGAAGGACATCGATTGCGTGGACGCCAATCTGCGCGAGGGCAACCGCAGGGCAGAGGTCTGGGTTGTATCTCCAGCTACCAAGATCCTTGTTCAGTCCCGCAGATGATGTGAAAGTGATATCCGCCATCACAGGAATGCCGACGACCCCTCTTTCAAGGAGAGATTCGATCCGACGAAATCTTCCTTCGCGGCGGGTGTTGTGCCCGACGAAGAGGACACGATCCGCTTTGTTGGAGGCATCTATTATCCGATTAGAATCCGAAGAGGTGTTGGCCATCGGCTTTTCGACGAAGACATGATGACCACTCTCGAAGGCGCGTACCGCGTGTTCTACGTGGAGAAAGTTTGGAGTGAAGATGGCCACCGCATCCAAACCTGGGAACCCGAGAAAAGACTCTTCCGATTCAGAGACTTCACATCCTGTCTCCGCAGAGAATGCCTCTCGGTTTCTTTTGTCCGGATCGTAACAAGTGACCACTTGAAACTCACTCGTCTCAAGCATGGCGCGTGCGCTCATCTTTGCCCAAACGCCCGCGCCCCAGATTCCGATTCCGATCTTTTCCATTACGGTGTCAGCTCGATGTTCGACACACCCTCCACCCCAGGATGGAAAATGTTGTTCGAGAAATGGAGTTCATCGGGATCCGGCGCGGATGCCTTCGGCTCGGCCCCCTCGCCCCATGGGCCGGCGTAGACCGCGTAACGATACCTTGACGTCTGCTCCTCCGGCGTCCCATCCACCATGACCTTGTCTCGGCCGGTGTTGTAGACGATGTTGCCGGTGATCACGATATCCCGCAGGGGTGGGTTCTCTTCGAACTGACCCTCAAAGAGCGCGATGCCATAACTCCCATGCGCCCCCGAGGATTCCCCCCCCCAATTCCAATATTCGTCGCCGTAACCGAAATCGGTGATGATATTGTTGGCGATGATGGTCCCCGCATCCACATTCTGCGGCAGCGCTTCCGCCTCCTCCGTCTTCTCGGCGGCGTAATGAGAGGCCGCACCCGGATTCATCAGAATCCCCCACTTGTCGACATGAGTGATCATGTTGGAACTGACAATCATGTTCCTGCAACCATGCGTCAACTTAATTCCAATAAAACAACGGTTGAGGGTGTTGTTACTGATGGTCGCATTATCCGAATGAAGATCGATTCCTTGAGCGGAGTTTTCGAGGTAGTTCCCGGTGATGTTGGTGTGGTGACTTCCTTTCGGAACAGTCACAATCATCGCGGATCCTTGGTGCCAGTTGTTGACAGAACCCCTTTCGAATGTGTTCCCCGCCAATCGGCCCGGTTTCGAAGGATACTTTCCCTCGGTCAGTTTTCCAAGATTATATTGATCCTTCATTTCTTTGGTTGGAAAGAGATTCTTCTCCACGATGCGGTTGTTCTGGATCATCGTTCCCACACTGTCTCGAACCACGATCCCGGTGCCATCAATGCAATGAAATGCGTAACCGTAATTGGGTTCGTCGGGGCCGGTCCGATCGTCGATGGCGATTCTTTTGTAATTGACCACCTTGGAGTTACGAATAGTGATATCGGTGCACTCGCTCACCTCGATCGAGCCTCTTCTCGAACGGTTATCGATCACCGTGATGTTCTCCAGGACCACCGACTGGTTATCCCACAGTAGGACTCCGGAGGCCTCCGCTTCTTCTTTTCCTTTCGCACGAGTGAATGTCAGATCTCTGATCAACACCCCGGTGGCGTGTTCGATCTCGCAGATGATTGCCTCCGGATTAGTTTGGATGATCCGACCGTAACCATAGAGCCCGCCCCCTTCGCCGGAGAGCCGAAGCTTTTCCGAAATCTCATAGTCCCCAGCAGGCACTTCAATCATCCGACCGGGGTTCGCGTCGATGGCGGCTTGGATGGAATCGTAATCCGCAACCGATACCGCGTGTGAAATCGACACGATTGAAACTGGGACCAGGGATAAGATAAATAATAGGGCCGAGGTGGTGAATAACTTGATGGTGAAACGATACATGTAGTGTCCTCCACATAAATGTTTATTGGTAATCATCACTGTTTGTCTTCGTTAATTTAGTCAATTTCGTCGACTGCTTGGGAACCAGAACTCAGATTCGCCGGAAACTTCCCTCGGTGTCATTCCGACGTGAGGAGGAATCTGATAGTCGCCGAAGGCTTGATATCGTCATCCAATGAAATGGATTTGTCCTCCTATCGCCAATCGATGAGAACAATCGAGTGAATCTCTCCCGACAGATTTCTCCCTAACGGTCGAAATGACACTTATGGAAACTATCGGAATTCTGGGGTTGCCTCCTCTTCCGTTCGATTCACCGCGGTGGAATAAAATTCCCAGGACGGTTTCTACTGCCAGTCTCCATTTGACACACCCTTTTTCCCCGCTTCGAAATGATTGTTCGCCAATTTGATATTCACCGGTGCGGGTTGACGTTCGGTCTCGAGGTAAAGCGCATAATTGTATCGCGGTTCGTTTTCGACAACTTGTCCATCCACCACCGAATCCTCCGCGGCGGTGTTGTAAACAAGGTTGCCGGTGATGAGGACCGTGCGGAGAGGCGGGTTTTCTTCGAGTTGACCGAAGAGGATGGCGATGACATTCTGTTCCGGATACTCCGGGTCGCGTTCGGCCCAGTTCCAGTTCTGACCGCCATACCCGAAATCGCTGAACAGGTTGTTCGAAACAATCGTGCCGCCATCGATATTCGGCTGTTTCGATTCTTCCTTCTCGGCATCGGGTTGAGTCCCATGAGAGATCGCTCCGGGCATTAGCAGCAGTCCCCAGAGATCGCAATGCGAAAAATGGTTTCCATTGATCAGCACATTTTTAGACCCGTGCATCGCCTTCATCCCGATCATTGCGCGATGAATCATGTTGTCCGAGATGATCACATGATCGGCGTGGATATCCATACCCTGAGCAGCGTTCTCATAGTAGTTGCCGCGGATGAGAACGCGCGCGGAGGTTTCCGGACTGCTCACTTGAACCGCCGCGCCTTGGTGCCAGTTGTTGGTGTACCCGGTGTCGAACACATCCTGGGGCATCAGCCGACCCGGTTTATCGGGTTTGATGGTGAGGTCGCCCAACTTGTATTGGTCGCGAACCTCTTTTGTCGGGAGATACCGATCTTCGATAATCCGGTTCCCGATGATTTCGATCTCCTGACTGTGATGGG
>JAJDBZ010000589.1 GCA_029261095.1 Candidatus Omnitrophota bacterium
CAATCGCCGTGGTTCTTTGTCTGTCCGTGCTGATTCGCCTTGGAAAAACACTCAGGAAAGGATCTCCCGTTCCGTTGTTCAAGTAGAGCAGATTTGTTCCGGAGGCTCCCACGATGATATCCGACGCACCATCCAAATTGACATCGGCGATCGACACCGAGGTGTGGTGGCCGCCCTCTTCCGACAATGGGATCAGCGTTCTTTCCAGAACATCTCGAAAAGGATCGCCGGTTCCATTGTTCAAGAGATAGATGTTGCGGCGGCGGTAGCCGATGATCAACAAATCATTCCGATCGTCCCCATTGAGGTCCACGATTTCCACCGCGCGAACATTACGGATTCCCCTTCGTATGTCGTTGATTGTGTCAAGCATTAATCCATCGAACCCGTACTGCATGACCAAGATAACCAAGCAAGCCACCGCCGCCACAATCCCTTTGCCTTCCTGGTCTGGTAGCCGGATATTCAGATTCACCGTGCCGGTGCTTTCTATCATGCCTCCCGGGTAAACCATTTCCGAGGAGGTCCAGGGGATCGGGCCCGCTGTCAGAAGTTGAGGCGGTAGTTGGAATCCGTGAAAGTCGCTTGAGTCCATCTTTTCCACACCGGCGAACTCCAGGTTACCATCCATCGTCAGATATAGAGTCACCCAAGGCTCCCCCGTGTCCGATCCCCAAGTGACCGGCAACACCATGCGACCGTTCATCTCTGTGATCTCTCCGCCGGTCACCGTCCGCAGTTTCCCGTCACAATCTTCCGTGCCACCGGGAACACATTCGAGAAACCAAGTCTTTCCCGATAGATCGTTGAGACCAGCACGATCGCGAAATTGGTCGGCGGTAATAGGATCGGGCAAACTAGATCCCTCCTTCCAACCGAATTGGAAGAGGTACAGATCCTCTTCGTCAATTATCTGATCCAAATTGAGGTCGTGGTTAAAGAGATAGTCCGCATTCCCGAAGCGGCTCCCGATCCGTTCCTCGAGAGAGAGTAGATCTCTATCGTCAATACGACCGTCGCTGTCGAAATCCGCATCTGGGGTATCGACTCCAACCCCCTTCACGGATTGCGAATTGGAAACTGAAACAGTTATCAAAAATGAAAGACAAGCGATGAAGGTGGCGTGAGGTTTGTTAAACATTCTCCGCTCCTTTGAGGTAGGTCAGTCCTGCTTGGGAAAATCTAGGGTCACTTGCCGACGGTGACTACGGACACCTCGTACTCGCCGAACCCATCGATTTGATAAATTTCCAAATAGAGTTCCTCTCCGAAGGGGGTCTCCACAACGAACTCATTACCCTGGCTGGAGATCAGGCCGAAATCCACCAACCCGGATTCGATCGGGGACTCTCTGTAGATTCGAATCCCCAGCACTTCGAACTCACCGGTTTGACCAGCTATCCGAACTTGAGAAGAACCGGGTCCCGCGCCTCCCACACGTGCCCAATCCGCGGGGTCCTCGTTGGAGAGGAGGCTTCCTTGAATGCACTCCCCACGTTCGATCCGCGCCACATTCCCCGAAAAGGTGTTCGAAAAATCTGTGTCTTCGATCAAGCAATCGGAGGGATCGTCAAAGATCCTTCCAAACGAAAGGCGTTTCTTCTGTCCCATGAACTCCCAACAGAGGTCGATCAGAACAAGGCCTTCGGAAGAAAACAACAAGTTCCAATTGGCCGTGGCTTCCACCCCGTCCGTCACTCCCATGATCCCCATCCCGGACACGAGGTGGTTTGGCCCCTCCAGGGTTGGAACCCCTTTTTCCAAAATCGTTGTCCCTCCCTTGCCGCCGAGTTGGATTCTGAAAATGGCATCCAATAGATCTTCCAAATCTTCGTCCGAGGGAAAGATCCCGAGCGCAAATAGGCAGAAGATATCCAGCGGTTCGAGTCCCTTGGCGAAACTGAATTGGAGCGAGGCGGTCCCTGTCGATTCGAGTACTGTTCCTGGGTAAATCGTTTCCGAAGTGGTCCAGGGAATGAGTCCCGCAATCCCAATCGTTTGCGGCGGAACGACGATTCCAGGAAAACCATTGGGTTGCGCGACTTTCTCGATCCCGAGAAACCCCAGGTCTCCGTCCATCGTCAGATAAAGCGTGTCCCATGGCTCACCGGATTCGGATCCCCAAGTGATCGGCATGACCATTCGGCCACCCATCTCCATCAATTGTCCTCCGGTCACTGTCCTACCTTCACCTTGGCAGTCCTCGCTTCCCCCGGGTAAACACTGGAATCGCCACACACTCCCCACGAGATCGTCAAGTCCGGTCATAGCGCGAAAATCTTCGGTCGCGATCGGGGCGTAACTCGCGCCATTCCCTTTCCAATCCCTCAGCCAGGCAAAAATATCCTCACTGTCGATCTTCCCATCCACCGACAAGTCATAGAGGAAACCGTATCCCTCCTCCCCCACAGTAGCCCCGACCCTTCCGGCCAAGGGTATAAGATCGTTGTCGTCAACACGTCCATCCTTGTTGAAATCTGGGTTTTTCGAGTTTGTGGGGGAGCCTTTGTGTTCAGCAGCGAAAGATTCTGGGAGTAAAGCCAGGGTGAGGATCAATATGAGGGTTCCAATTGTGCCTTTCAAAGTCGGTTCCTTTCCGCGATCGAGATAAAAACATGGATTCTATAGACCGTAACGCTAAGGGCAGCTCTTTTGAGAACCACCGGAAGCGTCTCATGGTGGAGCACCCATAAAGAATAACCACAACTCAAGGGATCATCAAGAAAAAAATCCTCTGAAGAAGGGGTCGTTAGATCCCAGTCACCCAATGCGAGGGATGAGTAAACTTGCCGCCGATAATAATATCGTACCGTTCCATCTCTTTTCGAGGGATCACAATGAACGACTCTCCAAAGACTCGGCTATCGAGAACCCATCCTCCGCGCGTACGTATGGTGATGTGGAGGCTATAATGTCCCGGAGTCAACAGCAACTCATCAAAATGGAGAGTATACGACACCTCATCCGGGCAGGGTTCGGTCCGATTCTCTGGTGGAATGTATACACTTGAGCAGATCCCCTCACCCCAGCTATCTTTGACTTCTACCGAGATCGATGGATAACCCAAGTCTGCGTCATGCGATTCCATCTGGACACGGACATCGAGTGGACTGAATTGACGGAGAACCGATTGCGATTCTTCCCCTTCACCGAAGAGGTCGACTTGGACAATCCTCATCCTTTGATCACCCATCCGATTTGAAAGATAAAACCTCTCGCGTTCCACCGAACCAATCTGTTGGTTCGATTGCCAGTGGAGTAAGGCGTATTGGTGGGTGACCATTTTGGGTGGGCCATCGAGGAGAATTTTTCCGTCGGCGATCATGATCACTCGGTCGCAAAATTTCTCTAAAACCGAGAGATCGTGTGAAACCAGGATGATGGTTTTGTTTTGAACCTTGAATCGGTAAAAGAGTTCCCAGGCAACTGTTTGGAAGACAATATCTCCCACCGCGAAAATCTCGTCCAAGATCATGATATCCGGATCGAGGTTGGTGGCGATCGAAAAAGCCAGTCGCTGGACCATACCGGAGGAGTAATGTTTGACTGGGGTGGTCTTGAACCGTTCCAGGCCCGCTGTGCGGAAAATTGTGGTCATCTTCTGCTTGAGGTCTTTCTCAGAAATTCCGAGCAAGACACCGTTGAGAAGGACATTCTCTTCGCCTGTCATCTCGGGATGAAATCCCGCTCCCAACTCCAGAAGGGAAGCGACTCTTCCTTCGACGAAGATTTCACCAGAGGTTGGAGGGATGATTCCAGAGATGATTTTCAGAAGAGTGCTTTTTCCCGCTCCATTCGCTCCGCAAATGCCGACTGCTTCCCCGCCATACAGTTCAAGATCGATGCCGTTGAGGACATTGAGGATGTCCCGTTTTCGCCCTTTGAGTTTTGCAAGCACCATGGACTTAAGCGAGAGATCGAGATCACTCCCCAATTCGTACCGTTTGACTAAATTCCGTAGACGGACCGCGACTTTACGCGAGGGTTCGACAGTTTGAGGGGAGATTTCTTGGGATTCCACAACAGTGATTTTTCAGCCTCAGTTCATTGAAGGGCCTTCAATAGGCCCCTTTCCCGAAGAGGACGACTGGGATCGTCCGAATCAAAATCACCAGGTCCAGCAGGAAGGACTGATTCTGTATGTAATAGAAATCGTATTCAAGGTTAGCCTGAAGGGGGAGGTTTTTTCGTCCTAGAATCTGCCATAAACCGGTCAATCCCGGCTTGACCAGCAGTCTCCTCCGTTGCCAGGGTTCGTATTGATCAACCAGATGTGGCATCTCGGGACGCGGTCCAACCAACGCCATGTCGCCTCTCACCACATTGAATAGTTGGGGGATCTCGTCGAGAGAGGTCTTCCGTAGCCATGCGCCCAACCATCCGAGAACTCGTGGGTCACCCGGTCCAGAGGGCGCCACTTCATACTCGTCGGTATCCGGACGCATCGTCCGAAACTTTACCATCCAAAACTCTTCACCCTCTAACCCGACTCGTTTCTGCCAAAAAAGGCCGGAATCTCGGCTCTTGATTCGAATCAATGGCACGAACACCGCACAGGCCAGAATCGCGATTGGGGCCAATGCAAGCGCGACAGTCAGATCCAACCCCCTCTTCAAATGTTGGTAGCCCGCATGGGGTCGGGCGGACCCGAGGTTAATCACTGGAACTCCATCGATCTCTTCGACCCCTGCCGACCGATTGACAATGACCGTTGCCATGTCATCGCAGGCAATCCGAAACTTGACCTCATGGGGTGGATTGAAATGAGCGATCATATCGAGGACATCGGATTGCTTGAGGCCCTCATCGGCGAAAACGACTTGGTCGATTCCCCCGAATTCCATGATTGCCGGAAGTTGATCGAGAGTTCCAATCAGACTCCGCGGAATGTTTTCTGCCGAGTCTGGCCCGGACTTTTGATCGGAACGAAGCACTCCGACAATTTGGTGCTCGCGTACTGTCCTCGATGTGAGCCTTTCCCAGGTCCGATCAGCCAACGGGCCGGTCCCCACGAGGAGTGTGCGAACTCGTCCATATCCACGTTTCCTGAGTTGAATCTCAATTGAGCGGACAAACGACCTCGATAGGAAAAGTGCCAGGGGGTTCAATGCACAAAATGGAATGACAATCGAGCGACCCAGGTCAAAGGATTCTTTGGTCAGATAGGCAAATGAAAACAATCCAGTCGCGAAAATCCAGGAAGCCCAGACCAGGTCCTTCCCCTGTTGAAGTGGAGCGATTTCAAGGGGCCGGGTGTAGAGGTTCGACAGCGCGTTTGAGATCCACCACCAGATGACGATGAATGGAAGTGCCGCTTGGTAGACCGATAATTCGTTGAAGGAACTCGCAATCACCGAGTCGAGCCACCCCCCCTCGCTCACACTGACCCGTGAGCGGAGATAGGCGATCCCCATCCACAGCAAAGATGCGATCAGCGCATCCATGATGAGCAGGAGGTGCAGCCCCCAACGCCAGATAAATCGGGCTAAGAGGTCTCCTCTCGACCCCGCAAGCGTGAGTAGAGGCACCGTAGTAGGAAGCGCGGATTGCCGATCAGATACCTTTTCCATAACCGTCCCGGTTCGCAATAGAGGCGGAATAACCATTCCAGGCCGGATCTCCCCATCCATGCCGGACACCGCCGAAAACTCCCGCTATCGTACTCGAAAAGCGCTCCCACTGACCAGTACAGTTTGATGGGATACTTCTGGAAGTGGTCGCGAATCCAATATTCTTGTCTCGGCACACCCATACCAACCATGAGTAGGTCGGGAGGGTTTTCTCTGAGTGATTGGTCCACACGGTCCTCATCCTTCAACTCCTCGAACCCATCGCAGGTGAATCGAACCTGGAGGTTCGGAAAGCGATTTCGATAGATCTCCGCCAGTCTCTTGGCAGAGCCGGGGAGTCCTCCGACAAATCCCACACTCCAACCTTCGTCGGAGCAAAGGCCCATCACATCAGGGAAAAAATCGGCCCCGGTATGGCGCGGCGTCGATTCCTTCCCGAGGAGTCTCAGTCCCCAACCGATGCCAGCACCATCAATATACACTAATTCCGATTCATTCAAAAGAGTGAACAGTTGTCGATTATCCGCGGCCTGGTTGGAGACTGCAATGTTGAGGTATGAAAATCTGTATTGTTCCCCATTCCGAAGAGCCTCCCGAAAGCAATCCAACAGGCTTTGACGGTCCAGTCGATAGAACGACACCCCGAGGATCGTATCCGCTTCCAGATGGCTCGGAGGTTTCCAACCGGTGGTGGTATGGGTGGGAGGGTTTTTGGTCATCGAACTGAACCCCACCCTATACGTGATTTCCAGTCGAATGTCACTATTCGGACTGGAAATGGTCACCCAGATGATGTAATTTCACTGTAAATTCAAAGCGGAGAAGGGTCGCCTTTTGCCTTCGCGAGTTCAGGTGGTTCAGCGCGAATGAATCGCCGTATGGGGAGAATACATTAATGTCGGATACCAACATACTGGATATGGCCGAATTCATTGACCGGATCGGGGGCGATAAAGAGTTCGCGGTTGAACTCCTTCAAGAGTTCCGTGACAGCCTCGACGCCGAAGTCAGCGCCTTGAAAGGGGTTCTCGAAAGTGGGGATGCGAAGGCAATTACCGAGAAGGCTCACTCCATCAAAGGTTCAGCCCTGAATTTGTCAGCGAAGGGATTGGCCGAAGTCGCGCGCACGATGGAGGAAGCAGGCAAGCAAGGCGATGTTGCGACCGCCGCGAACGCTATGCCGAACCTCGCCTCCGAATCGGAAAAACTAAAGGAAGCGATCAATAACCTGTCTTAATCCAACCTACTATGTCTCTCGTCGACCAGATCTCAAATCAACTAAAAGAATCCATGAAAGCCAAGGATGAGGTCCGCACACGGACCCTCCGAAGCATCCGTTCCGAAATCCTCAACAAAGAGAAGGAAGGGAAGGGCACTCCTGACGACGAGGCGGTGGTCGCTCTCATCACTCGCATTCTCAAACAGCACCTCGATTCCATCGAACAGTTCGAGAAGGCGGGCCGAGACGATCTCGTGCAGGTCGAACAAGCCGAGGTGGAAATTCTCAAAGAGTTCCTCCCTGAGAGTCTTTCCGATGAAGAAATCGAAAGCATCGTCGATGAAGTCATCGCTTCCACCGGAGCCGCCTCTTCTCAAGAGATCGGCAAAGTGATGGGCCCCACCATGGGCAAACTCAAAGCCACCGGCAAACTTTATAATGGCGGCAAAGTTAACCAATTGGTGAAGTCGAAGCTGTCATAAGATTTTCGATCCGTTGTAGGCGGATTAGCGGATGCGTAGTTCGCCAGGCCGGACCGATACCCCCAATCCTAAGGAAGACTTTTAATCACCCCTCAAATCCTTAATCGGCACCACCACCAGTTCAGCGCTGTTTCGATTACCACCGAGACCATGATCGTTTGAAAAACCGACATAAAGGTTCCCGTCATGCTCGATGGCG